>JBPCQW010000275.1:0-4797 GCA_050997715.1 Hassallia sp. | reverse complement strand
GTGATTACAGGGCAGAAAATCGCCCGTCAGCGCCAAGTTAGCTCGAATTTTCCGCAAATGGGCTTGCCGGTAAATGGCTTTGAAATCCATCAAGGGCGATCGCGCATCGAAATGCCAGGAACAGATTCCAAAGCTTTCCAACCTCTATTTGACGATATTAATTTAGGTTTGGTAGATAGTTGCCAATCAGTTTGGGGTACTTATCTCCACGGCATTTTTGACAATGGTCCCTGGCGTCGCGCTTGGTTAAATCGCTTGCGTCAACAACGGGGTTTAAAATCTCTACCTACAGGCGTTGCCAACTACCGCGAAGAGCGAGAAAATATTTTAGACTCCCTCGCCACGGAAATAGAACGCCATTTAGACTTAACTCCATTTTTATCTCAGTAGTATAAGTGTTTTATGAGTGTTCGCATCCGCTTTTTACCAGATGATGTCACCGTTGATGCCGAAGTGGGAGAATCTCTACTGGATGTAGCAGATAAAGCCGGAGTATTTATTCCCACCGGTTGTTTGATGGGGTCGTGTCATGCTTGCAGTGTGGAATTAGATGATGGCAATATCATCCGCGCTTGTATTACCTCAGTTCCTCCAGCAGATGAAGAGTTGACAATTAATTTGTTTAGCGATCCAACTTGGTAATGGCGTTTATCAGAGAAGTCACAAGAAATTTCTAGAACCGAAGTGAATGTTGCTGAATTAGTTCGGATTTTAATTATTCTTCTGCTAGTTGCAACTGGTGTAGCCCTGCTATCCCGTCGGTTGCGAATCCCTTATGTCACGGGTTTAGTATTGGCAGGTTTGCCGATCACTGAGCTATTGTCTCGTCGCATTGGTTTAGATCCAACCCTTGTTTTAAATCTTTTCCTGCCAATTCTTATCTTTGAAGCTGGCATCAATACAGATATTAGCCGTTTACGCAGCACATTTAAACCAATTGCTCTTCTGGCAGGTCCTGGGGCTGTGCTTTCCAGTGCTGTTATTGCCGTTCTGTTGAAATTGGGGCTGGGACTGACTTGGATACCCGCTCTATTTCTAGGAGTGATTCTGGCAAACACTGATACGGTTTCAATGATTGCTGTGTTTAAGGATATACCTGTTCCTGCCCGACTTTCCACCATCGTTGAAGGAGAAACTTTATTCAATGATGCCGCTGCCTTAGTTTCATTTAACCTGATTTTGCAAGTATATTCCACAGGTTCGCTCACCTTACTACAGGGAATCCAACAACTGCTATTTATCGCTCTGGGAGGCTGCCTCGTGGGGTTAGTCTTGGGCTACTTGAGCATACCTATATTTGCCCGTTTAAATGATCCTCTTAGCAGTCTGTTGCTGACAGTCGCAGTTGCATTAGGAACGTTTCAGGTGGGGCAATTTATCGGTGTATCGGGTGCTGTGGCTGTGGTCATAGCTGGATTAATTTTCGGAAATCTTGGGATTTCTCGCAGTACTTCTGCTTTTGATCGAATCACATTATTGAGCTTCTGGGAATATGCCAGTTTCAGTGTCAATACCTTTATCTTTCTACTAATCGGTATAGAAATTAACCTGGTAACGCTTTGGAAAATTTTGCCAGGAGTTCTGCTCGCAGTTTTGGCTTATCAGGTTGGGCGAGTTATCTCTGTCTACCCACTGATGAGCGGGGTTCGTTGGATTGACCGACCAATTCCGCTGCGCTGGCAACATTTACTCTTTTTGGGCAATATCAAAGGTTCACTTTCAATGGCTCTGGCGTTGAGTTTACCTACCACACTACCAGGGCGAGAATATCTCATCGGTTTAGTTTTTGGTAGTGTGCTGGTGTCATTAGTGGGACAGGGTTTAAGTTTGCCCTGGCTGGTAAAACGCTTAAAATTAACTAAATTTTCAGAGGCTCGTCAGCAAGTTGAAGAATTACAAGCTCAGTTAATTACAGGTAAAGCAGCACAAGATGAGTTAGACAGCCTGTTGAAGTCAGGGGTGCTACCAAAAGCCGTTTATGAAGAGATGCGATCGGCTTATCAGGTGCGTGTAGCAGGAGCAGAAAAGACATTGCGGGAATTGTATAATCGTCGCCCGCAAGATGACGCCAAAAGTGGCGAATACAAAAAACTTGATGCTATTCGTCGCCGTTTACTGCTAGCAGAGAAAGTTGCACTCAACGAGGCAATGCGTAAACGAATTCTTTCAGAAAAAATTGTCCGAGGACGGATACAAACGATAGATGAGGAATTGCTTGGACTTGACGATGATTGATAGCTTTTCAAGGCTGCTGTTTTGACGATGAGGGTTTGTAGTTGTTTTGACTTTTAATCACCTTACCAGGACTGATCCAAGAAATTCCTTGCTGAAGTTCAGTACCAATCATGACTGCTTCCACTCTCGGCTGAGAAATTTCTGTTTGGGCTACCCACTCGACAATAAAGTTTGCTCCTAAACCTCCACTCTTGTCATCTCTAGTTACAAAAAAATCTGTAGAAGCTAGGGCATCAAGTTGAATAGGACGCTCTAAATATTGCTTAACTAACTTACCATCTGAGTCATAATAGCGCACAGAAGTAATGATGATATAATTGGTCAAATCTGTATTACGAATACTGAGCGTAGCAGCTAAATTGAAAACCTCTTGCTTATTGTGATGATAGATATGGGAATAGACAGGAACATAAATGGTTTGACCCATTGCTATCTTAAAATTTTTATCTAGAGTTACCACCTTTTGAGATGGCTTTCCCTGAGTAGTATCGGATTGTGATTTTGGTGAAATCTCCGATGTGCAAGACGCAAGAACAATAACAGCAATTGCTAAATAAAAATGTGGATACAGTTTCATTGAAACTATTTACACCCTTCGATAAAATCAACGACTTGGTGTATCTGTCCCGGTTTCGTGACAATTAACACTGTTGAACCAGGCTCCACTACCGTACTGCCGTTAGGAATTATCAAATCTTCGTGGGGATGAGGTTGATAACCAATAACTAAAGAGCCAGTCGGAAACCGTGAATCCTGAGCGATTTCGGCAACGCTATGACCGACAATATAGCAATTATTGGGGATAACAAGTTTTAATACCTCAATTTGTCCTTGTTCAAAATGCATCATTGATTCCACTTCAGGATACTCAATGGCATTTACCATTGTAGAAACCGCTAGTTCAACAGTACTGATGATCTGGTTAGCTCCTGCCAAACGAAATGGTTCAGCAAAATCAGAGTGGCGCATCCGAGCCAGAATATGGGGAACACCGTAGTGCTTGGCGAGAGTCACCATTGCCAAGTTCAAAGCATCATTTCGCAGAGCAGCCACTAAAGAGTCGGCTTTACGAATCCCAGCTTCTAACAATACTTCTGTACTCACAGCACTGCCTTCAAAAGCCATCGCTCCTACTTGTTCACGGGCATAGCGGCAAGCATTAGGGTCTATGTCAATGACGGCAACAGTATGCCCTAGTTCTACCAATTTTTGAGCCAAACTCACCCCTACTAAGCCGGCTCCACCAATTAGCACGTACATGGCTGCTCCTGATGTTCAACTTACTACTTCACTTTACAGGCTAGCAAGAAAGTAAGGTATAGCTTGACTGGCTTGTTTGGCAACTTTGAGAGAATGTACAGGATGCTATGCCCTAAGGAGCATCAATTCAATTGTTGGAATTAGTTTTGATTTAATTGGATTTCACATTGAGAGCGTATTCTCTAAACCGCTCTAAATCAGCTTTAATCGTAGATTCTACCGCTCGTCCCAAAAACAAATTATCCATGATTTTGCCAAGGATACCGGGGATAGCATAGGAAATGCTAAGTTTAACAATACTGCTATCTTTGCGATCATAAAAGCGAATCGCTCCCTGATTAGGCAAACCATCAATTGATTCCCATTGAATAATTTGATTGGGAATCATTTTCAAAATCCGGGATTTCCAGCTAAATTGCAAACCACCAGTATTAAGTGTCCAAATAGATAGCTCTGGATTATCTTCGGGAATCTTCACCGACTCAATCCACTTCATCCAGCGAGGCATTTGCTCCAAATCTGACCAGAGGCTCCACACGAATTCTATAGGAGCCTCTACCTCCACCTGCACGCTATGCTCTAGCCAATCTGCCATTCTTTTTTCTTCCTTCGCGTCCTTCGCGTCTTTGCGGTTCGTTACTTCTTCACATTCTCTAAAACTACCTTTGCCGCACGCCGCCCGGAAATTGTCGCTCCCTCCATGCTATCGATATAATCTTGCTGGGTGTAACTACCTGCCAGGAAAAAGTTAGATACTGGTGTCTTTTGGTCAGGACGGTAAACGTCCATTCCTGGTGCTTCTCGATAAAGAGACTGAGCAAGCTTGACTACACTGTACCAAGTCATATTTAGCTCTCGCGACGAGGGAAACAACTCGTGTACTTGTTTGAGGACGTGAGAAGCGATCGCCTCGTTACTTTGTTTAATAAACGGATCTCCCGGTGTCAGCACCAGTTGTAACAACGAACCCTCACCTTCTCGATAATAATCAGCGGGGCTAGTCAAAGCCATATCCGCAAAACAAGAAAAGTCAGCGTCAGCAGTATACAGCAAATTATCTATCCCCGCCGCATGATTTAGCTGTTTGCGTTTCTCAGAGTCTTGCAATTCCGTTACCCACCCATCAAAACGCAGTTGCACTGTTGCCACTGGCACTGCTTCTAATTTATAAATATTGTCAAATTCTGACCACTTACGCCACTCTTGTGGTATAATACGCTGAATTCCGGGGACATCGCAAGCAAAGACGTAAGCATCAGCGGTGATATTTTCTTCTGTCTCACCTTGGGCAACCGTCATACC
>JBPCQW010000368.1:0-16146 GCA_050997715.1 Hassallia sp. | reverse complement strand
GTGTGACTGTTGAAGACTGTTGATTTGCTGCTGGCTTCAAAGAGACTGTTTTAGCTTTTAATTGTGCTTTAGCTGGTTTAGCTTTTGATGAGGAAGGAGAAATCTCAATAAGCTCAATCGGAACAATTGCTTGACTAGCGGGTGGAAACCACGGACTAAACGCATTGTTATAGCGCATTAGCCAGAACACCAGCAAATGAAATGCAACTGAACTCGTGACTACAGCAATCCACAAACCCGGCGGATCGTTGTGTCGCCTTGATGTTACATCTTTTATTGAAGTTTGGTCAACCGATTGAGTCATATTAGATAATTGGTTGTTGGTTGTTGTTGGTTGTTAGTTGTACCATTGACTTCTAACTTTTAACTCCTAACTCATACAGACGCGATGTTCCTCGCGTCTCTACAACTCCTAACTTCTGACTCCTAACTCCTGACTCCTGACTTGTGACTTCTAACTTTTAACTCCTAACTGTTATTTCTGGTTTGACAACAAACGTCAGAACTGTTTCATCTATTCCTTTAAGTTCTAGCGGACTACCTTTAATTATTTCATCTTCATCCAAATAATCTGCAACCGCAGCAGAAACGAGGATAGTACCAGGAACAGCAGCAACTTGCAATCTAGAGGCAATATTCACACTCGGACCAATTGCAGTATAATCGGCACGTTGGGCGCTACCAAACATTCCGACAACTGCTGTACCTTGGTGGATACCACAGCGAAACTGTAAACCATTGCGTCCGTCGGAGTCAAATATACCTTGTTCTCGCCAACGCTGGTTTAACTCACTCAATGAGCGATGCATTCCTCTTGCTGTGTTGATCGAGCGACGCACCTGTTCATTAGGCGTTAGTTCTTCCGGCGCTCCATATAAAGCTAAAATAGCATCTCCCATAAATTTATCGATGGTGCCGCCATTCTCAAAGACCACTTTGGTCATTGATTCTAAATATTCATTAAGCAATTCTGCCACACGTCGCGACCTGAGGGTATTTGATAGCTGGGTAAAACCCACAATGTCACTAAACAAAACTGTAATCAAACGCGGTTCCGGTCGCAAATCCAGGACTAAATCTCCCGTTGCGGCTTTTTGTACCAACGCACTCGGTAAAAAGCGCTTAAGCACCGATTCTGTGAGGTAAGTATTTAACTCCAAAACTCGGCGTTCATTTTCTTTCAAGGCTAAAAGATTTCGCACCTCAGCCAGAAGTTCGCGATCGTTAAATGGTTTTGCTAAATAAGCATCTGCACCTTTTTCTGTACCTTCGATGCGAGTTTCTTCATCAACTTTCGCTGTTAACAGGATAATTGGAATTCCTTTCAACTTTTCCTCGTTGCGGATCATCCGAATCATCTCCATGCCTGATACCAAAGGCATCATCAAGTCGCTGACAATCAGGCGTGGTATTATTTCCTTAGACATCAAGAACCCTTCGGAACCGTTACGCGCTGTATGCACTCGATAGCCATTAGCGCGGAGAATTTCTGATACGTAAGTCCGCAAATCGGGGTTGTCGTCTACAACTAAAATTGATTCGCCAGTCTTTACTTCATTTTCTTCAGTGTTAACACTATTTAATAAGTCTTTTTTAATATTTTCAAATTCGTCTATTGTTGATTCTTGTAATTCTAAATCAGCTAATTCAACGTTAGCGCGGCTGGTGTTCAATTCACAAGGCGCTTCTAGCAACTGTTCTTTAGGTAGATGAGCGTTTCCGCTGACCAGCCATAAGCTAAAGGTAGTACCTTTGCCGTAAACTGATTCCACAGTGACTTTGCCGCCGTGCATTTCCACGAGTTCTTTAACTAAAGCCAAACCTAAACCGCTACCTTCGTACTGGCGATTTTCTGAGCCTTCAGCTTGGCGAAAGCGTTCAAATAAGTAGGGAATCTGTTCTTTAACAATACCAATTCCCGTATCTTGTACTTGCAATCTACAGCGATCGCCTTGAGATTGCAATCTCACAGTAATACTACCACCTACGTCTGTAAATTTCATGGCATTCGACAGCAGATTATAAACCACTTTGTCGAATTTTTCCATATCCAAGTACACTGTAGGAGATGCTTCTAGTTCGGTAATCAGATTCAGTCCCTTTTTCTGGCAATAAGGACGAAACGATTCGACAATTTGGTTGACAAATTCAACTAAATCGCAGGGACGGAAACTAGGCTGCATCCTTCTAGCATCAAGGCGTTGCAAATCGAGTAGTTGATTTACCAATCTTAGCAAGCGTCTGGAGTTGCGTAAGGCGATCGCACTTTGGGCGTATGATAACCCTTGTTTTGTCGCCACCGCCGATTCTAGGGGTCCTTGAATTAAGGTTATAGGGGTGCGGAACTCGTGAGAAATATTTTGGAAAAATTCGGTTTTTTGTTTGTCTAATTGCAGCAAGCGTTCGGCTTGTTCGCGAGTTTTTTGGTATAAATTTGACTGCTGTACAGCGATCGCCGCTTGAGCTGCGACAGATGATGCTAACTGTATTTCTGTAACTAGCCACTTGCGTGCTTTGCTATCTTGACGCAGGGTAATACTACCGATGCTTTTGCCATCAGCTAATAAAGGAACTACCATGAGCGATCGGGCTTTTCCTCTCAAGGGCAAATCAAACCCCTTGATTTCTGGTAGACACTGGCTCATATCCGTAATTACCACAGGTTCTTGTGTCCGCAACATTTCTTGCAGAATTGGATTTCCTTGAATTGGTGATTTAGAGTGAGGTAATTCCTGATTATCTATGTAATTATGACTACCTGTTTCCCAAGGATGATCTAGTTTGAAAGAATCCTCTGAACTGTAAGAACTTTCATACAAGCCCACACACTTGACATACTCATCTTCCTCTGTCCACAAAGACAAAACACAGCCATCGACTTGCAACGCTTGTCCTAATTGTTGGGTGATTGCTGCAAAAATATCTTCAGGATCTAAGCTAGAGCGAATCGCGCTAGTAATCGTATTAATTAACGATTCCCGTTTCGCCAAAGCACGTACTTGCTCGTAAGCATAAGCTTGAGACAAAGCTAAAGCTGCCTGATCCGCCACCATCACCACTAACTGCACCTCCTCTTTTGACCACACGCGGGGCTGCTTACACTGGTGCAGCGCCAACACCGCCATAAGTTCTTGTCGGCAAATCAGTGGAACTACCAAGCTAGAGCAAATTTTAGCTGTAGCAAAAGCAGCAGCGCGACTTAATAGCTCGGCAGTATCGCCCTGAATACGCTCATCTATTGCAACATCATGAATCACCTGCACTTCCCGGATTTCCCATACTGTCTGCGCTAATAAAGTGGGATGGGGGGATGGGGGAAGGGGGGGAGTGGGGGAAAGAGAGATGGTGAGTCCAGCACCTGGGGCGGGTTCCCCGCGTTGACACGACTGGCTTTCCCGTTGGGGGAGAGGGGTGGATGGGGAGAAAGAATAGTCTCCCAAGGAGTCCCCAAGGAGTCCCCCTGTCTCTAAGAAGTCCTCCGAAATCCCTCTTTGGTAAATAAAACCTTGATCCACCAACTGCCCATCTTGGAAAGGACGTAACAAGCAGACATCCACTTCCAGCATATGACCCACGGTATCCACAATTGCTTGCAGAATTTGCCGATAGTCTAAGGCACTGCGAATTGTATTTGTGACCGTGTTCAGTAGCGATTCTTGACGCAGGGTGCGGGTAAGTTCGCGGGTGCGGGTTTTGAGGACGTTATGGGTATCCAAAGCTTGGCGTACCACTGCTTTAAGTTCCTCTGCTTCCCACGGTTTGGTGACATATTTGAATACTTTACCAGCATTAATTGCTTCCACCAGGTCTTCGACATCGGTGTAGCCAGTTAAGATAATCCGGATGATATCTGGATATTGAGTCGCGGTTAGGCTCAAAAATTCTGTACCGCTCATCATTGGCATCCGCTGATCGGAAATGATCACGGAGACTTCTCCTTCTTGCTGAAGCAGTTCTAATGCCGCAGGACCAGAGGATGCCTTAAGCACCTTATAGTCGCGATAAAAGGTGCGGTAAAGCAAGTCAAGGTTGTCTGGTTCGTCATCGACAACCAAAATTTTCGGCTTACTGTTTGATTGGGATTTCATGCACCGCTTTCCTGCTGCAACGGCAGTCGGTTAAAGAATAATCTCATCTCTTGGGAATATTTCTGAGTCAGGTAATAGCACATTTCGATGCCATAGGCTGTTTGGCTACATGACAGCTTCGGGGTTTCACAAAAAGTAGACAAAAATGGCACTCATAGTTCGTTTACTAGATCCACAAGGTCTCCCACGACCGGATCGGATGTTCGCGCTTGCGTCTTTATTCGCGTTCGCGGAGCGTCTCGTAGAGAAGCGTCTCCGACAGGAGAAGGAGAAGGCTGTCCATTTTTGTCCGGTATCGGACTTGGGGAAACGCGTTTACTCACAGTAATTTGCCTCAATAGAAGATGCTGATCGTCATTTGCTTTGATGCACCCCAATCAATTTGGTTGTCATTACTGTTACAGAATACATATTTGCTTGCCAATCCCTTCACCTTCATAGCGAGAACCGATTAATACTATATACAGATCTCCAATCTGGCTTAAAAATCCATCTGAAGCTGCATATTAAGTTTTCCCCCCGCAACAGTTGCACTAACATTTGCGCCTTAATTTTATTTATGGCAGTCATGGTATCAGCAATATTACAAGAATAAAATTTAAAGCCAAAGTATACTATTACACAACTAACTGTTTCCCGTTTCGCAATGGGAACCATTAGTCAGACAGGTGGCAATGGTAGGAAAATTGAAGATTACCAGGAAGGGTAAGCGTTACAATACCTTGCTCAAAAAACCCGCACTATAAGTGCGATCGCCAAATCTGGACAGCTTGTTTTGCAGATCCGATTAGCTCCCACTATATTGTTCGCACATGAAGGAGCCGGATAGTAGAGAAACTTCTCCCCGAATCGAGAAGCGTGTCCAGATTAGTGTAGCGGTTGTTGCAGGGGCGATCGCAATACCCACGCAAAAACCGAATTTTTGGCTCTTGCGGGTATCATTGTATAAATAAGCGTAAATTTTACTGAGCCTGACATCCGATAAAAATTTCGCTTACTGCTAGATGCCATCTAGCTGTTTAATCTGACTTATGTTGGTTCCCAAGGAAAGTTAATTTTTCACAAAACTTAACTATTACTCAAGACAAATACATCTAAAGTAGGGTGTTTAATTACCTTTACTCTGTCAATACTTGATCCGCAAAAATGGCGCTCACTTTTAATGCGGATCGCTTGCTAAGGGTTGATGCCAGATAGTGCAAGCATAGTTTAGGATGATTGAGTTATATTAGAGTTCTCAAAAATACATCGGGTGCGAATATGACCAAAAGGCAAGTTTTCTCTGCTTTGTACGCTCTTACCTTTGCCGGGAATGTTTAAATTTTTATTTAGATAGATGCTATCTTCAACGCAAATGAGGCATATAGTTGTGATAAACTGGTTTTTTCTATTTCTAATTGGCTACAGCTAGCGGTGTGAAAGCGGAATGCTGCTTTAGCAATGAAAGGCTTTGTTATTCAAAGCCCAAACGTATCCTCTGCGCTCAAGTTTTGTACAAGTACACAACCGAGCGCGATCGCGCTCGGTTGATAATGAATTTGGGGATACGCTCTTATCCTCATATACTAGGCGAGGCTTGAAATCTCACTTCTTCAAGTTAAATGCTTAATAGAAGAACGCTATTCATCCAGATTTGATAATGTTTTAGGATATTATATAAGATTTTCCTTGAATAAAATCAATACTAAATTAGCTTTGACGACACCCTGGTTTTTTCATCCATCCCACCAACTGCCAGTAAATGCCGCCACCGACGAGCAAGCTTTTAACCAATTCCAAATTCGTGCGGCTACTCCTGCTGATTTGACTGATGTTGCTGAAATCATTACCGAAAGTTTTCACTCCCCAAATCGGATGTGGGGATGGGCTTTTCCGTTGCTACGTTTGGGTATTTACGAAGACTTAAGGCATCGTCTAGCAACAAGTGCGCCCCATCACATTTGTTTAGTTGCTGTTGATACTATGAAGATAACTAACAACTTAGTTGGAACTGTAGAACTGGGTGTGCGTTTTGGTGATTCTTGGACGGCTGTTGGCAAGAGTTATCCTTATTTGTCTAATTTAGCTGTTCACCCAAAATATCGGAGGCTGGGTGCTGCGTCGGAGTTGCTTCAAGCTTGTGAAGAAGTTGCCCTTTTGTGGGGCTTTAAAGACTTATACCTCCACGTTTTGGAAAATAACCATCAGGCACGGCAGCTTTATTTTAAGGCGGGATATCAAGTACATCAAGTCGAATCTTATTGGAATACATTTTTTCTGGGACGCTCTCAACAAATATTCTTGCACAAGTATTTGCCACATTCTGAGACTGCCTGAATTTTTCAACAAGTAAATTGTCGCCGCGATCGCGGCGCATCGCTTTCTCAAAACGCCAACTAACTTGATTAAGTCAGGCAAGATAAAGGGATATTTACTAACTTTTAATTTTTACAAAAAATTACATATTTTATCTATATATAACTAAATAATTATTTAAGAATCTTACAAAATATTAATTTATCAAGTATTTTGTGGTTCACATCTGTACTTTTTGACAATTAAAAGGAATAATCTTTATTGATAGTTTTTTAATAAATCTACTAATTAATAACAATTAAATAATAATGTAAGATTTTGCCGATTTATATGATATTCATTTGAGATATTGACAATATTCAAATAAAATTTTATTTTTATCTAAATAAAATTATTCTGATTGTCATCTCCGTAAAAATACGATAAATAAGTTTCAATTGCTCATAATAACTTTGCATTTAAGATATTCATCTTTATAAAAACTTTAAAAAAAAACTCCTTTAATTCAAGACAAATTCAGTTAAATCTCCTAAAATATGATTACTTAATTGCTGAAAAAAGTCTATTTAATTTTATCTTAATTAAATAAACCAAAAAGTTTTTAGAATTAAGATAAAACCAATCATTTTGATTTTAATCAACTTAAGTGTTGAAGTGCAGACTACTACCAAATTCTTGGAAATTTTTAGAAAACATGGATAGCGAAAAGCGCCAACGCTATCAAACTGCTATGGTATCAATTTATTGCCCTGAAACTAGTTTCCTCGACTATATTGTCATGCCTGATGGAACTGAGCAATCTCCAGGCTCGGATATCCTTACACAGCTGCATAGTGGAAAGGTCTTTATCGTTAACAGTCGTCGGCGAAATGGGTTAATACTATTCAAACGCTACCATGCAGAGTTTGCCGGACCTGGAGCGGCAGTGGGAGGTGATTACGATCGCGATTGCCAAAGTTTATTGCCGATAGGTAATTTGCAGCTATTGACTCCCGACTCTAATGACGAGCGCCAAAAAGCTTACTTGATTAGGCGACAGTGGATTCGGTTAATCAAGCAAATTACAGAAAACCCACAACCACAGCAGCGAGTCCAAAAGATTCTCGATCAATTTGAGCAATACTTTCCACCAGAAACGGTGAATAAGTTGCCTGATATTGCCTTTGCTCTTTTGGTAGGTGTACTGCCACAAACAGTAGGTATAGTAAAGCGTTTGGACAGCGATGAATATACTCGGTTTAATTAACTAGCCAACATAAGCTGCGCTTTCCTTTTCCCGTATTAAAATTTTTTCTTCCCTTTCCCCTTTTTAAAAGCTGGTTGTTAATATTAAAAATTTGTTAAAGCAGTTTGTAGCCGACTTAGTGTACGGAGGTTTTCCTCTGGGCTTCCTACTGTAATTCGCAATCCTCCACTGATGTGTCGCACAAGAGTGCCGGCAGTTCTCAGTTTTTGGGTAAGACTTATTAAATAATCGTCTTCTTGGTTCAAGGCATTTTGTTTTAGTCGCAGGTAAACAAAGTTAGCAGCGCTTTCGGCAACTTGTAATGTTGGGTATTGGGATAAAGCTTCAATAAGTTTGGCTCGTTCAACGAGCGTTTGGGGAATTGACTTCAATAAGAGTTGGCGGTTTTGCAGAGAAATTAACGCCGCAGCGATAGACACGCTGGGAAGATTGTAAGGTAAGCGCACTTTTTCTAGAATATTGATTAACTCACGATGAGCGAGGCAATAGCCAACGCGATGAGCAGCCAAGCGGAAGGCTTTAGAAAATGTCCGCATTATTATCCAGTTGGGGTGTTGTGGTAATTCGCTAGCTAAGGTATTGTGGCTGAATTCAAAGTAAGCTTCATCAATTACTACTAAAATGCGATCGCTCAAATTTCTTAACCATGCCAATTCTGCGGTAGTTAAAGCATTAGCTGTGGGGGAATTAGGATGAACTACGAAAACCACCCGAATCGGTGGATTTTGTCTTTGTTTTATAGCTTTATCAGCCGCTTGTAAATCAATTTCAAAATTCGCTTCATTTCTACCCACCGTCACAACGGGAATGCCCAAAGTTTGCGCCAAAATCCCGTACATCGAGAAAGTGGGATTAGCAATCAAAACCGAACCTTCTCCCCCGACACAACTGGCAATTAAAATTGAGCGAATTAGTTCATCTGAACCATTGCCAACGGAAATATTAGCAGCAGTGAAAAAAGATGGTGCGACATTAGCTGATTCATTGGCATATTCAGCGATCGCATTCTTCAGTGTCTCATGTCCACCATCAGGATAACGGTTTGTTTCAATTATCTGCTGATACTCCCAGGCAAGCTTTTCTTTTAACTCAGGTGGGAAATCATAAGGGCTTTCATTCGTATCTAGCCGATCCAATTGCGTGGTAACTGGTTCTGCTGTACTACTACCGGGATGGGGTTTGTAAGCGCTAAATTTAGCTAAATCTGAGCGGATAAATGGCAGCATAGTTAGTTAGGAGTCAGGAGTCAGGAGTCAGGAGTTAGGAGTCAGGAGTCAGGAGTTAGGAGTTAGGAGTCGGGAGTCAGGAGTTAGGAGTTAGGAGTCGGGAGTTAGGAGTTAGGAGTCAATAGTGCAAACACTTTGGATTTAGGACTATTGACTCAAGAATATGAGAACTTCATATTTTACAGCTTCATGGCAATTGACAAAACAATCTAATTGCTTGCCAAATTTCTGATGTGACATTGCCTAAAGCGTGATCGCTGTGGAGTTCGACTAACTCCACCCAAGGACGTAAACGCGCAAAGTCGCGGCTCGCTTGAATGGGGATAACTTCATCCTCTTTTCCATGCAGAATCAAGGTAGGGATGGGACGTTGCAGTTGTTCTTCTTGATATTGGGCAGCATCGGTAACGAAATCGTAATTTAAAGGTAGCGATCGCTTTTCACCATAGTGGTAAACTTCTAGATATTTTTCTTGTTGCCAACGCTGCAATTTTTCATCTCCCAACTTTGGCAACCAATGAGATAAAAATCCAAATGCTGGCGCCAACAAAACCAAACGCTTCACTTGTAAATATTGTTGTCCTAAATGAGCTGCGGTTAAACCACCCAAACTAGAACCTATCAAAGTCACTGGTGCAGCATTTGCGGGAAATTCAGCGGCAACTTGTTTTAGCTGCCGCGTGATTGTCAGATGGGAAAAATCGCCCAAATTCAAATCAGGAATTTTTAACTTTGTCTGAATTTCGGCAAAGCGATCGCTCATATCCCGCGCTTTGGCAGAATTTGGACTAGATGCGAAGCCGTGGAGGTAGATGTAATGCAAGGGGGAGTGGGGGAGTGGGGAAGTGGAGGAGTGGGGGAGGCAGGGGGAGCAGGGGGAAGAGTTTTTTTATAACTCCAGATTTCTGACTCCTGCCTCCAGACTCCTGACTCCTGCCTCCTAACTCCTAACTCCTGCCTCCTGCCTCGTGAATTCTGTTTATCAACGCATGGTGACGAATTCTTCTGCGGATGAGGGATGGATACCGACGGTGGCATCAAAATCTTTTTTAGTTGCACCCATTTTGACAGCGATCGCTACACCTTGAATTATCTCACCTGCGTGTTCTCCTACCATGTGAGCGCCTACTACTTTGTCGGTGTTGCCATCGACTACCAACTTCATCATGGTTTTTTCTTGAGCGCCTGTTAAACTATGAAACAACGGACGGAAGCGACTACGATATACTTTGACGGCATCACCGTATTTTTGCTGTGCTTCGGCTTCTGTTAAGCCGACTGTAGCCGCTTCTGGATTGGAAAATATGGCTGTAGGAACAGTGTCATGGCTGAATAAACGGCGGTTGTCGCCAAATTCACTATCAGCAAAAGCGCGACCTTCACCAATTGCTACCGGAGTTAAATTGATTCTGTCAGTGACATCACCGACGGCAAAGATATTTGGTTGGGAAGTTTGACTAAATTCGTTGACAGCGATCGCCATCATATTGCTGTATCCGGGTCCTTCGATGTTACCTTCAACAAGATCGATTCCGGCATTTTCTAAACCCAATCCTTCGACATTCGGCATCCGACCGGTTGCGATTAAAAACACATCGCCAATTATCGGTTCTTGGTCTTCTTGTGATAAAGTCAGCTTTATTCCTTCGGGCACTTTCTCAACTGTTTCGATCACATTATTCTTGATCAAGCGAATGCCGTGATTTGTCATTCCCTCTTCAATTCCGCTGCGGATATCATCATCAAAACCTTTCAAAATTTTGTCACCCCTGGTAATCTGTGTTACTTCCGAACCTAGACCACGCATGATGCAAGCAAATTCTGTGCCGATGTAACCCGCGCCAATAATGACGATGTGCTTCGGTTGCTCTTTGAGGTGAAAAATTTCGTTGGAAGTAATGCCATATTCCATACCAGGTAAATCTGGTTTAACGGGACGCCCACCAACGGCAATTAAAATTCTCTCTGCTGTAACTTTGCGTCCATCAACTTCTAGGGTGTGAGGATCTAACAAACTAGCACGAGCGGGAATGAGATCAACACCGGCTTTTTCTAAAAAACCGATATGCAGTTGGGATAGACGTCGGACTTCTTTATCTATAGAAGTAATAAAATGTTCCCAATCTAACTCAGCTTCACCGACTTTCCAGCCATAACCGGCGGCATCATGAAATAGTGCGGGAAAGTGAGAGCCGTAAACCATGAGTTTTTTGGGAATACAGCCGCGAATCACACAAGTACCACCAACTAAATCATTTTCAGCGATCGCCACTTTTGCACCGTAGCTAGCTGCCCGCTTGGAAGCTCCTAAACCACCAGAACCAGCACCAATGACAAACAAGTCGTAATCATACGTCATAAAAATTATCTTCCCTGCAAATAGGACAACTTGGCTAATTGTTTCTCTATAACTATTGAAACAAAATTCATCTGCGGTTGTTGGCTGAGATTTCCGTCCCAAGATTTATGGTGGTAAGGCGATCGCTAAAAATTATGAATTTATGAATGTGCAATTTCTGTAGGGTGCGTTAAAAACTTAACACACCGACAAATTAGGCTGGTGCGTTACGCTACCTAAGATTGTTTTCAGATGGGAACTCGGAACTTCGTGTTTGATATTATATCCGGCAAATCAAACATATTGTAGAGACGTTCCGGACCGAACGTCTCTACGACTATTGCGGTGTTGTTTATGACTGTTTATTGAGCGGATACCGTATCAAACTCGAAAGTTCGAGCTTGGAACCCGAAACTTCGAGCTTAGAACGCGGAACTTAGTGTTCAGAACTTGAAACTTCGTGTTTAGAACTCGGAAGGTCGAGCTTGGAACTCGGAACTTCGTGTTCAGAACTTGAAACTTCGAGCTTAGAACTTGAAACTTCGTGTTCAGAACTTGAAACTTCGTGTTCGGAACTCGGAACTTCGAGCTTTTTGGGTAGAAGCATGGTTGCAGATTTGAGCGATCGCCATTCTACCCAACTACTGAACTGTAGAAAACTTAAAACGAGAACACAACCCTAGTCCCCAGTTCAATCTAATGTCAAAAACTCTTCGGCTGTCGTCGGATGAATGCCAATTGTGTCATCAAAGTCTTGTTTAGTGATGCCCTTGCGAATGGCAACCGCGAGACTTTGAATAATATCGGCTGCGTGTTCACCAACCATATGAGCGCCTAAAACTCGTTCAGACTCACCTTCAACTACTAACTTTATTGTTGCTTGTTCATCTTGTTGGGTCATCTGATAAAAAAGCGGTTGGAATTTGCTGCGATAGCATTTTACAGATTTGCCAAATTTTTCCCGCGCTTTTGCCTCTGACATGCCTACACTTGCGGCTTCTGGACGGGCAAAAACGGCGGAAGGGACAAAATCATAACTTGGTTTTTGTCGCTTTTTGCCAAAAACTGAATTGGCAAAATCAGTAGCTTCAGTTATTGCAACTGGGGTTAATTGCACGCGGTTAGTGCAGTCACCCACGGCAAAAATATTTTCCTGGTTAGTGCGGCTGTATTCATCAACTTTGATTTCTCCTTTTTCCCCAAGTTCAACTGAGGCTTTTTCTAAATCCAGATTCTTGGTGTTTGGAGCGCGACCTGTAGCAACTAAGATTGTATCTGCGGTGATAATTTCTTCTTTGTCACCTTTAGTAGTCAACAGCAAACCGTCGTCTGAGAATTTAACTTCTTTCGCAGTGCTGTTGTTGATAAAGCGAATTTTCCTTTTGCTCAAACCCTCCTGAACGTCGGCGCGAATGTCATCATCAAACCCTGATAAAATCATTTCATTGCTATCGATAACCGTCACCTCGCACCCGAAAGCGTTCATCATGCTGGAAAATTCTACACCGATGTAACCACCGCCAATAATCGCCAAACGTTTGGGTAAATAAGGCAGGTGAAACATCTCGCGGGAAGTGATGGTGTATTCTATACCGGGAATATCCGGTTGTACAGCATGTCCACCGACAGCAATTAAGATTTTGTCAGCCGTCACTTTGCGTCCTTCAACTTCAAGGGTATGAGCATCGATGAAAGTTGCACGACCGTGAATTAATTCAATTCCCGCTTTTTGCAACTGCTGAAGGAAAGAATGCTCAATACCTTCAAGCCGCTGATGTACTGATTTAATAAATAATGTCCAGTCAAAGTGCCATTGACAGTCACTCCAGCCATAGCTTTGCGCGAATTGATTTTGGAGGGCAAAATCAGCCGCGTAGACAATGAATTTTTTGGGAGTACAGCCGCGATTTGCACAGGTACCACCGAGGGCTTCTTGTTCGGCGATGGCAACGCGGACACCTAACGCGGCTGCTTTTTTGGCTGCTGCTAGTCCTCCAGGACCGGCGCCAATTACAAAGAGGTCATAATCAAATGTCATGGAATGCTTTTGCTTTATACTTGACAAATTGAGGCATCAGATTGTTCTGTGCTTTTTCTAACAACGAAAAGAGGGAAAATTTTATTGCTTGCTAGCTATCAACTTGAAGCTTGACTCGTCTAAGGCAAAGCTGGCAACTTCCGGTTGATATATTATTGTGAGTACAGCACCCCTACCTATAGATAGGGCTATTTAACTTTGAAGTCGCCAGATTTAATTATGGAGAATTAACTAATAATTGCATTCTTTCGGCATCCCGCGTCATTCCCAGATGCTCGAAACTATCCATTGCCTGTTTGGCTAATTTGCGGGCTTGTTCTGGACTTCCCCATTTGCGTTCCCAATAAGCGCGAGAGCGTTCATAACGGGCAAGACGGCGCTTATTTTTGTGGCTTTGGGCAATAGTTAAGCCGCTGGTGAGTAATTGTTGAGAACCGAAGCGATCGCCTTGTAATATGGCAATATCAGTCAGCCAATTTTGAGCGGAATTTATCACTCGATACCAGTCAATTTGTTTTGCGATTTGCATCACAGTTTCAAAAAGCGCTTTGGCTTGGGGATATTGACCTTCTCGATAAAAGATTTCGGCGCGATGATAGAGAACCGGAATAATATAACGGATATGCGATCGCTCTTCTAAACCCGCTTCATTCACGAAACTTTCTTCTATCGTTAACCAGTTACGCGCACCTTCATAATTTTCATATCTGATTTGCAGCCTAGCTATACTCTCCGCCAAATCAGCGCGAACACACAAATCTGCATCATGGCTTAAAATCCACGTTTGTTGCAAAATTTCATCTGCTTCAAGTAAGCTTTTCTCTGAACACTCGCGAATTAGCAACCAGCTTTTGCGGATCATGATTTTTACCAGAGACGATGTTTCACAGCGTTGTTGTGATTCATCTATCAGCCATTCTAACCAATTTAAACGCTCATCCCAATCAGCGTAAAGATTAGCGTAGTGGTTTAATAATAGCCACAAATCCCTCACATGTTGATAATAGTCTTGGTCTATACACCAATAAAGTACTGCTCGCAAATTCCCGTGTTCTTCTTCTAACTTGTCGTAATATATCTGCTTTTCCCAATCTTCTCCAGCATTAGTGTGAGCAAAATCTAGGTACCAATTCACCCAGCGTATTCGTGCTTCTTGTTCAAAATTCGGGTAAGTTGCTAATTGAGCCAAAGCGTATTCACGAGTCAGAGAGAGCATTTCATATCGCCCAGTCTTCTGATTGTGATTGATTAAAGAGAGTTCTTGCAAACGCGCTAAACCATGATTCACATCATCACATCCTGGTATTAATCCTGCAACTTCAGCCACAGCAGTTTGCAAGGGGGGGTCAGGAAAAATCGCCAGTGACATCAATAATAGATGTTCCGGTTTTCCGGTGATTCCTTTGACCGAATGTTCAAAGCAGAAACGAGCGACATCTCCTGTAGCTAGTTTTAATTGTGCTAAAACTGACTCCAGAGGATAACCACCAGAGACTTGACCCAAAGCATAAACAATAGCTAGGGGAATTCCCCCAGTGCGTTGGTAGAGTTGCTGAGAATCTTCATGACTAATAGTGATATTTTTCTCTTTCGCTTGTTGATTTATCAACTGCAAACCATCATCTGGGGGCAAGTTTCGCAAACTGATGGGTAATAAAGCAAGTCGTTCGCGGGTAGTAATTACTACTTTGACACAAACAGGCAGATTGTAGAGAAACTCTATGACTTCATCCTTATCGTCTATAGTCTCCATGTTATCAACAATTAAAAGCGATCGCTGTTTCGATAAACTTTGTCGCACCCGGTCTAATTGCTCGTTGGGAGGAGATTGAATAATAGTCGGATCATCTAAAGTATTGGCAATTTCCCGAAAAATACCCCGCAGGTTACGCTGTCCCTGATGTAGTTGAAAAATTTTATGGGGAACCAATTGCTCTTGTTTGGCAGAAGTAAAAATAATCGCTTCAAAGTTCGGTGCATCACGCAGGTTTTCACAACTTGCTTTGAAACACAGCCGAGCTGCTTCTAATACTAATGCTGTTTTACCTACACCACCAATACCATGCACTGTAATCATGTGAGCCGCATGATCCAAAGAAAGACGTTCTAAAAGCGTCTTCATCTCTTCCTCTCGACCGATAAATTCTGTATAGGTAGGTGCTGGCAAATTACCGGGGATGCGACGGTAATTGCTCAAAGCCGCAGTAATACCTCTGCGATATCCATGTTTCTGCAAGACATAAATCAAGTTACTGCACTTGACACTGTTGCTTGGTTCTTCTGTCAAAACCTCAATATCTCGGTATATTTCGCAAAGTTCGACTCTGACAGATGAATTATTCCTGAATAAATCTCTAGCGATCTTCTTAACTGTATATCCACACAACAAGCCAAGTAACAAATTTTTCCTGGTTCTATGTTGCCTGTAACGCTTTTGAGTTATAACCTCCAAATCGGTCAGTAACCGATCTATTTCCCAATCCTTCAAAACCCGACGATTCCAACTTTTAGGTAAATTCCCAGCTTCTGACTGATCTGACATATATGTTACCTTTTCAGTCCGTCATCAATGTGGCGTTTGCAACATTTTAACGAAAAAAAGTTAACAACGGGCTAACAAATTTTTAACACTGTTAACCACATGTGAGAAATAAACTCACTAAGCTTATTTCTAAGTACTTTATTTGAGGTAGCGAACAAGATGCAGAGATAACTTTTGTCGCGGAGTTGAGAAAAAATACTGCTCGATTATTCCTTTTACAGATTACTACAAGGAGAACCAAATGAACAGAACAATTAGATCCTTAACTGCTATATAAAAACTAGACAAGTCTAGACATTTATTTCTTACTTCAATGGGAGCATGGGAGCGGCTATCCCTCAGTAAGCTTTCACGCTTTAGCCAAACGTGATAG
>JBPCQW010000169.1:0-3123 GCA_050997715.1 Hassallia sp. | reverse complement strand
TTGCTGCAAATGACTGCGAGGATTGTAAGTACGGATAGCGCGGAGTTTTTCATAATATTCGCGCTCTTCTTGGCTGAGGTCTTTTGGTGGAGCGATCGCCACTTTCACCAACAGATCAGAGCGTCCACCCTTGGATACATGCCAACCTTTGCCACGCAACCGCAAAGATTGACCAGAACGCACTCCAGCGGGCAGCTTGACATTAACCATACCATCCGGTGTCGGGACATCAATTGAGGCTCCCAAGGTGGCTTCATCTGGCGTAATTGGCACTTCACAGACCAAATTATCGCCTTCAAATTGATAGAACGAGTGCGGCTGAAGTTCTACCCGCAAGTATAAATCGCCTCGTTGTTGATTGAAAGGATTAACTTGACCTTTGCCGCGCAAACGCAGACGAGTACCGGATTTAGCACCTGCGGGAATACGGACATCGATTGTTTCGTTATTTAAACTGAAGCGCTTTTGGACACCGTGGAAAGCTTCCCCAAAAGTTAAAGCGATCGCTGCTTCGCTATCCTGTGCCGTAGCACCCGCATTTGCATCTTGAAAGCCAACATCGTTAAAACCACCAAAACCAGTTTGTCCATTAGTGGAAGTGCTGTAAGAATAGCTTTGTTGTCTAGTACGACTGCCTGTAGTGCCACCAAAGCGTCCTAGCAACTCATTAATAAAATCGTCAAAGCTGCCGTATTGACCGAAGTCAAAATTGCCCATATCGACACCAGCACTGCCACCAGAGGGAAAGCCTTGACCAACCTTATTCCAGTATTGACCGAATTGGTCATACTTTTTGCGTTTGTCTGCGTCTGACAAAACTTCGTAAGCTTCGTTAACTTCTTTGAAGGTTGCTTCTGCCTGTTTGTTGTCTGGATTAACATCAGGGTGATACTTACGCGCTAGTTTACGAAAAGCTTGTTTAATTTCTTCTGGAGTGGCAGTTTTATTAACTCCCAAAGTTGCATAATAGTCTTTAAAGTCGGTTGCAGCCATCTATCAGCCTCCTATAGAAATTCCCGTTAAGTTTTTATGTAAGATGTGAGATAAGTTATTTGCCAGGTATAATGCCCAGCAAACAAACCATGATTTTAAATTAACAAACATTACCAAAAATTAAGTGGGGTTGTCGCTGACACTATCAGGGCAATTCCCGTACTTTCGGTGCTGGGGAAATATTCCAATTTTGCCGCAATACCCTACAAGGGTATCGCTATAGGGACAAAGCCAGACGAGCGCAGGCTTCGTTCGTGTAGCGGGCGTCGTATATGTATATTGACGCTACTTTCGCGCTGGGGTAAACCAAATCACCTCGTCTAGTCCTTCCTCCAAGCTTGGGGGTGCATCCCGGATTAGTGCTGAGTGCGGGAGTGGGGAGTGGGGAGTAGGAGACAAGGGGGACAAGGAATAATGACTTTTAACTCCAGACTCCAGACTCCTAACTCCTAACTTTTAAATTATCGTTCCATCAGCAATCACGGCATTTTTCAGGACAACGACGATACCGCTGCGGATGTAAAAGCCTTGACTTTCGCGTTCAGCTTCTTGCACGTTATCTTTATTGATGATTTGCACATCGCACCCTATGCTGGCGTTTTTGTCAATGATGGCGCGGCGAATTGTGGTGTTAGCACCAATACCTAAGGGAACTTCACCATCTTGACAGTTTGTGTGTCGTTCGGCGAATGCTTGATAGTAATCGGCTCCCATGATTAGAGTATCTTCAATTACGCAACCAGATTCAATACGCGATCGCACTCCCAATACAGAATGATCGATCCGGCAATTTTTCAGAATGCAACCTTCCCCGATCATCGATTGGGAAATCTTGCAATCTAATAGTTTACTCGGAGGTAAGTAACGAGCGCGGGTATAAATTGGAGATTTTTCATCATAGAAGCTAAAAGGTGGTAGAGGTTGCTGAGTCAGCGCCAAATTAGCATCATAAAATGATTCAATTGTTCCAATATCTTCCCAGTAGCCATCAAATAAATAAGCTTGAACGTTGTGATCTTTAGCTGCATCTGGAATAATTTCTTTACCGAAATCAGTTTTTTCTAAAGATTCTTTCAACAACTTGATCAAAACATCTTTTTTAAATACATAAATCCCCATCGAAGCGATGTAGGGTTGCTGTTGAGCCTGTTCTGGTGATAAACCGAGTAGACTTGTATCAACGCGCATCTGATACAAATCATCACCTTTGGGTTTTTCGCTAAAGTCGATTACTCTAACAGAGTGATCGATTTTCATCAAGCCAAAATCAGAAGCGCGGCGATCGTCCATCGGGATAACTGATAGAGTAATATCGGCTCCAGTATCTCGATGACGCTGCACAAACAAGCGATAATCCATTCGGTAAAGGTGATCGCCTGATAAAATGAGAAATTCTTCTGCATCCCATTCATCCAACAGCCAAATATACTGACGCACAGCATCCGCAGTCCCTTGGAACCAGTTAGGATTTTCTGGCGTTTGCTGTGCGGCTAGCACTTCTACAAACCCTTCATTAAAACCAGAAAAGTTGTAAGTACGGGCAATATGGCGGTTTAGAGAAGCTGAGTTGAATGGAGTCAGAACATAGATTTTAAAAATTTCCGAATTTATGCAGTTACTGACAGGAATATCTATTAAGCGGTACTTTCCGGCTACAGGTACCGCTGGTTTAGCGCGTAATTTGGTAAGCGGATAAAGACGAGTACCCGCACCGCCACCGAGAATAATTGCTAATACTTTTTTCACAAAATTGCTCCCAACTGCCTTTCAACTCTCACATACAGTTTAGGACTGTGTGAGACTGCTGGTAAGGGGGGATCGTATATTGTTCTAAGTTAAGTTTGCGGTATGTTTTTATTAAGGATGGGATCGGCAGTAGCCATATTGAGGCGATCGCCTGTATCAATTTTGGTTAAAAATTATAAAACGCTCACACGTTTCATACCGTAGCGCTGATTAGCCAAATGCAATGTTTGCGACAGTTTCACATGCTCTACCCACGGTTGCTCAGACAATTGGGAAATAGCACTTGGAGACAGTGTTGCCGTGAATACATCTTTGCCACTAGTAACTCCACTGACACCTAAATTTTCTAAAGCGGCAGTTTCGGCATTTGAAACGGGCTTGGTA
>JBPCQW010000041.1:0-3177 GCA_050997715.1 Hassallia sp. | reverse complement strand
CTCCTAACTCCTGACTCCTGACTCCTAACTCCTGACTCCTAACTTCTTATTCCTAACTCCTGACTCATAACTTGATAAGATGTCTTCAAATACAGTCTCTGCGTTCAATCTACCTTTAGATGCTCCTCGGTTGCGGGTGTTAATTGTTGAAGACGATCCGATGATGCAATTGGGATTAGAACAGTCATTGATGGCTCATCCGCAGTTGGAAATTGTCGGACAAGCGGAGGATGGTTATTTGGGTGTGCAAGCAGCACTGAAACTGAAACCTGATTTGGTGGTGATGGATATTGGTTTACCGCGATTGGACGGAATTGCAGCAACACAGCAAATCAAAGCAGCACTACCAGAAACTCATGTGGTGATGCTGACATCTCATAAAACAGAGACAGAAATTATTGCTGCCTTATCTAGCGGTGCTGATGCTTATTGTATCAAAGGGGCGAGTGTAGAGCGGTTGTTGAATGCGATCGCAGCTGCGGTTGAAGGTGCAGCTTATCTCGATCCGCAAATTGCCAGACAAGTAATTGAAAATCTCAAACCTCCTACCCCCACAGGTAATACAGCAAATTTATCTGGACGCGAGTTAGAAGTTTTGAAACTGATGGTAGACGGATTAAGCAATCCACAAATTGCCGAAAAACTCTATCTCAGTCCCAACACTGTGAAAACTCATGTCCGAGGGATTATGAACAAATTAGCAGTTGACGATCGCGTACAAGCAGCAGTTGTCGCTTTGCGTTCTGGGTTGGTGTAATTAAAAGAAATCGCTACGACCATTAGGCAACCTGAAGCGTCCTGGGTTCAGGGATAGGTTCACCTTCTGCTTGCCAAGCTTCCAAGTACATTTCAATAACTTCTTCACCGTTATGAATTGCTTCCTCACGATTTTTGCCATGAGTGCAAGGCATCACAACAAGATCGGCAAACTCTGGAATCGTGACTAGGAAAAGCTGATCTTCATCAGACCATTGAACAATCATGCTGTACCGATTCATGAATCCTTGTCCTCCCTTAACTCTTCCAGTGTAGTAAGTAACTTTGCTAGTTGTTTTTCTAGATAGAGTGGCACATCATCTCCATCCTTGCCTGAGATTGTCAGTGTTTTTCCAAGCATAGGATGCCGCCAACGCTCATGGCTACCCTTGCCGCGCTTGGGCAGGTAAACAAATCCTTCACGCGCAATCTGAGATTTCAACTCTCGAATCTTTATTATGTGGAAACTTTCCCTATATCACACTAAGCGATTGAGGTAGAGAAAGGTTACAACCATTTTAATCAAAAATATCAATAAATTTTCTGGATATCGTCAATATCCAAACTATCATACCAAATTTTTCCGTATAACTACCTTATTTAGGGTGGATATCCAGAAAATTTCTGGATATTCTCCTTTTTCGGATAATAGGCGGAAATATTCCGTATATTCAATCGCGAAGATAGTTGCGGCATAAATTCAATACTCAGATGTTCGCTCTCAGGGATGATGAGCAATTACAAGTAAATTGGCAAAATCGCAATATAAGGCGCGATCTGAGTAAAAACGCCTGGGATGTGGGGCATGATTAAATCTTGGATGGTGATTGGGGGTGTGGCTTTTGTAGTTGCGCTGGCTGCTAATTTTATTACCCCAGGCGATCGCAGATGGTTCAAAAGCTTACAAAGACCGAGATGGTTAACTTTTGAGGCAGCAATTCCACTTATTTGGACTGTAATATTTATCTGCGTTGCTTGGTCAGCTTATATTGTTTGGGAAAAAAACCCCGGAACTAATGAAACATGGTTGCGAATGGGTTTATACCTACTTTTAGAAATTGCTACCATCGCTTACACCCCAGTCATGTTTCGCCTTCGCAGTCTTAAAGTCGGTACAATTATCGGCGGTATAGGCTTCATTATAAGTGTTATTTTAACACTGGCAGTTTTACCTGTTTCCGGTTGGGCAGCATTATTACTTGTACCTTATTTACTTTGGAGTCCTATTGGCACTTATACCACCAAAGAAATGAGTCGTCTGAATCCTCAAGATGCTAAAACAACCCCCTAACGACTAGAAGTCGCGGCTAAAAAAACGAAGTCCACCTACGTGGACTTTAGACTCTCAAGGATTGCGTTCCGTTCGCTCTTGGCGTGGAACGCAGGGTAGGCGGCTTTTGTTCGTGTAGGCGCTATTTTAATCGTCTGCTGCAATATGTACCTTTCTATGTAAATTCCAACCTGAGACTGATTAAACGCATAGTTTAAATTGTCAAAATTGCCGTGTATAACTTGACAAAATACACGGGCAAGAGTAATAAAATGATTAAATCTTGGATGATTATTGGAGCCGTAACTTTATTAGTTATGATTGGTAGTTTCTTCATCACACCTCGTGATATGAAATGGTTCGCTAGCTTAACTCGTCCCAGATGGCTAGTTTTTGAACCATTAATTCCCATCATTTGGACTGTGATTTTCATTTGCGGTGCAGCTTCAGCTAATATTGTTTGGCAAAAAAATCCTGGAAGTTTGATAACCTGGCTGTTAATGGGTTTATACCTGCTGCTGGAAATTATCACTGTCACCTACATACCGATAATGCTGAGGTTCCGCAGTCTCAAAAGAGGTGAGATTATTGGTTCAGTTGGTGGTATTTTCGGTGTGGTGTTAACAATTTCTGTTTTACCGATTTCGCCACTGGCAGCAGGTTTACTAGTACCTTATTTACTGTGGAGTCCGATTGGTGCTTACACCACCGACGAGTTAATTAAGCTAAATCCTCAAGATGCTTAATTTATAAACTCAAACAACACGTCCATAACGAGCTGTGAGAGAACTACCTGGTATCAATTGATTATTTAACCAGCAATACATCTGATCTCCTAAAGAAAAATGCCACCATTCTCTAGGATTGCGTTGAAATCCGGCTTTTAACATTACATCATGCAACCGTTGACGATGAGAGTGATATTGTTGTGCTTTGAGTTCGCTGTTATTCGCAAAATAATCGGGAAGCGATCGCTCTGACATTTCATCAATCGGTGAACCCATATCAACTACTCGTCCATTATCATCTACCAGCGTCACATCCACCGCAGCGCCGGTACTGTGGGGAGGCGGAGTTTTTTCATCTAAACTGGGTACAGCCCAAATTTGATAAACCGCTTCCCAAATCTCTTGGTGTTTAGTTGCTGACAA
>JBPCQW010000009.1:0-6769 GCA_050997715.1 Hassallia sp. | reverse complement strand
CTGCTGCACCGACCTGTGCGATCGCTTCTTTTAATTCGATTAGCTGTTGGGGTCTGTTTCCCCTGTCCATCGAAAGAAGGCGATCGCCACGTTCGCTAAGTAATTCTCTGCCAGTCTCGGTAATTGTATATACTTTTCTCCCTTCTATCTGTTCAAAGGTGAGATAACCTCCTTCTTCAAGTAATTGCAGAGTGGGGTAAACTGAGCCTGGGCTTGGTTTCCAGAAGCCGCCGTAACGCGCTTCTAATTCTTTAATCAATTCGTATCCATGTCGGGGTTCCTCTGCAAGTAACTCCAACAAAATGTATTTAATGTCACCACGCGGAGTCCGTCGCTCGTCTCCCCAATCTCGTCTTTTGCCGCGACCGTGGTGATGATGCCGTCCTTTTGGTGGCATATCGTCGTATCCAGACTCAAAAAAGTGGCGATGTCTATGAAGTCCTAAAAACATGCAAGTTTTCTCTCAATGTGCTTGTAATTCCATTGTAGACATATCGCGATATATCGTTAATATAACTTAATGATTGGGGAAGGGGGGCAAGATGCGATCGCTTCAACCATCTAGAGTGCTAATTTTTAGTAAGAATATTTATGATTACCAATTGGTAATACCATGCACTCGGAAAAGTTATCGATTTCCTTACCACTGTCTCTGGTACAGTTTGTTGAGAATTACAAACTAGCTAAAGGGTGCAAATCTCGCTCTCAGGTGATTGAGCTAGCGTTAGAATTGTTGCGACTTCGGGAACTAGAGGAGGTTTACTGCGAGGCATCTAAGGAAATTGATGCAGATTGGGATGTGACGCTTGCAGATGGGTTGACAGATGAAATGTGGTGAAATTTACTATAGTTTTTACACAATTCAAGAATTATCTAGATGATCAGATAGGTATTGTACAAATACCATAGCTTTTTGATAAAGTTGATACACTTCTTCTGCTGTCTTATCAATTATATAATTGGCGAAGTTTTGATGAACAAGGCAATTTCTCATATTACCCAACTCTAAAAAAGCCTTGATTGAAGAATCTAATGTAGGATCATTTTTAACCTTTTCTGATAATTGCTTTTTAAAATCATCACCAAAAAGTTTAAAAAAGCTATTTGCGTTATTACCCTTCCAATCAAAGTAAGTATGATATTGCCTTTCAATTACCTTACTTTTTACTAAAGAAGTTATACATTTATCATTGCTAGTCTTACGTTCGACAAAAGCTTGGACAATTCTACAAATCTCTTCTTCAAAAAAGCTTGCAGATGACAATAAAAGGGATTTTTTAAATGTCCTATCGAATTGACTTGCAAAAGATATTTCCTTTTGCTCTTGAAGATATTTAAGTAACTCTAAGTTCTCTTTATATATACTATCAATAATATTCTCGCCCATTTTACCTCAAGATAATTCTTGCTCGCATAAAATACTCATTGCTCTTTTAAGTCTTTTTTCGACATTCTCTTTACTTGTAGTTTGAGATTGAATAGCTGTTACAAACTCATTATCATTTTTCAGAGATTCAAGTTTTTCAGCATCTATCTTTCTTTCTACTAACTTTCTGTCTTTAAATGCACTACTACATTGAGCAAAAAAAACAGCTTCAAACATAGATATATTGAATTTATTTGTTGTCTTTAAATAAAAAGCTTTTTCAGGAAGATTTGAACAGCTTATCAAGAAAGAGTTAAAAAGACTTTCAAGATAATTTATTTGCTCCTTACTTAATCCTTTCTGTTCCTTACTCAATCCCTTACACTTCAAGGAAAAGTCGTTGAGAAATTTGACCATTGAAGATTGATAATTTTCCCACTGCATCAATATTGCAAACCCTCTCAACAGGGTTTCAATATCTTTCATGTTTAAGTCTGGTTCATCAACACCAATGATTTTACGCCACTCTGGAAGAGTATTAAGCTTGTAGAGCATCGTGTAGAAATCTGAATAGTAAAGACTCATTCGGATTTCTTGAGGCTTCAGATTCACACCACCAGAATTAAGTCTATTGAATATTTCATATATACATGAATTATTCTCTGGAAAATTTTGTTTAATAATAACGTTCCTAATAGTTCTTAAATCAAAAGCAAATTTATATTCATCAAGTGTAGAATAGTTGAGTTTATTTAATTTATTTGGTTGTTTAGGTAGATTTGCAGGTAAATTTAGATTGAAATTTCTAAAATACTCGTCATCCTTAAGGACTTTATCAGGTATTTTCCCATTTTCTTCAAAAATTCTTCTTAGGAAATTTCTTTTATCTTTTTTTGGAAATCTTTGTTTGATAAAATAATATATAGACATAAGGCGCTGCTGCCCATCTATGACAAGAAAACTATTTCTAGATTCTTCATAAAGAAATACTTGTGGAATAGGTAAACCCAGAATAATCGATTCAATTAACTTTGATGCTCGTTTGTGATCCCATACATAATTACGCTGAAAAGCTGGTATTTTAATAGCTCCAGACTCCATAAAATCATACATTGTTCGAGTATTGAAGTCATTGGGAGATGTTGTTATTTCATACTCATTTATCGTATATGATTCATCATCTTGAGAGTCATCATAAGATTCAAACCAGTCTGGCGCAACTTCAGTATTATCCTGCATCTGCTGCTTAAATAAATCCATTTGGCTAATTTGATTAACTTTATACTGTATTAGCCTACCGATGCAGGCTATGTACGTGTAGCTCTATAAGTATAGTCAGTGAGTTTAATGAAGGCTATTGCAAAAATTATAGTATACAATTGCTATCCTTAAAGTCACTGATAATTATAGTATCAATTTTTGACTTTATGGTTAGTAATCTCACCCTGCTAAGTCAAAACCAAGTTATCGCGATGCACGACGGTTTCAGCACCGACATAACCCAAAATCGTGGAAATTTCCCTAGAATGACACCCGCGAATCTTTTGCAGTTCGTCGCTGCTGTAGTTAACTAATCCTCTAGCGATTTCGTTACCACTGCGATCGCATAATTGCACGGCTTCTTGAGTGTCAAACTGACCTTCTACTATTTTTATACCAGCCGCTAATAACGATTTACCGCTTTGCGAAATTGCCGCGATCGCACCTTCATCTAAATACAATTTACCAGCAGGCACAAGCCCATAAGCTATCCACCGTTTGCGGGCACTCGTTGGTTCTGGTTGCGGTGTAAAGTGCGTCCCAATTAACTCACCTTGTAATATTTTCTCTATATTTCTCGGATATTTTCCCTGAGTAATTACGGTGCGAACACCCGCTGTAGTCGCAATTCTAGCGGCGGAAATCTTTGTCAGCATCCCCCCAGTACCCCATTGAGAACCTTGAGTACCTGTTTGCACTTGTAGTTTATTTAATTCTTCGATGCTATCAACTAAAGCGATCGCACTCGCATCCGGTACAGAACGGGGATCGGCAGTATAAAGTTGATCTACATCAGTTAGCAAAAACAGCCAATCTGCTTTAACTAAACTGGCAACTAAGGCTGATAGCGTGTCATTATCACCAAATTTCAATTCTTCCACAGCTACGGTGTCATTCTCATTGACCACCGGAATTACTTTTAATTCTAATAATTCGTTGAAGGTGTTGAGGATATTCAGATAACGGCTGCGCTGTACCAAATCGCTGCGAGTCAGCAAAACTTGAGCAATTGGCTGTTGCAAAGTAGTAAATAAATCATCGTAGACACGCATTAATCTACCTTGTCCAACTGCGGCTACAGCTTGTTTAAGAGCGATCGCTTTCGGACGTTCGGTTAAACCCAACCGCGCACAACCCACCCCCACAGCACCAGAGGAAACCAAAATTACGCGATGTCCTTCACGTCGCAACTGTGAAAGAGTTTCTGCCACACTTGCAATGGTGGAAAGCGCTAGTAGTCCGGTTTCTGGTTGGGTGAGGCTGGAAGTTCCAATTTTTACGACTATCGTTAAAGGCATTGAATAAGTTAGGAGTTAGGAGGAGCGGTAGAGACGTAAAGCGTGGAACGTCTGTACAAGAGTTATGAATTTTAACTTATAACTCATGAAGGACTAACTCTTAACTGAAATTGTAAAGCGCCAAACCTTCTATAAGTGAAGGCTGACGCTTTACGAGTTTATACTTATTTTGTATGGTCTAGGATCTATATTTGGCTGATCCCCTGTTATTAATACTAATAATCTCTGATTTTTACAGCGATCCCCGATTTCTTTATTATTTCTTTAGATTTGTTTTCCTGACGATTTATCAACCTTTGTGACGCTTTGTAACTCTTTGTTTCTTGGGAGTAATAGAGGCTCCTAAGATTTCTGATATTAAAACTTCAAAGTTGCGTATGGGATGCGATCGCAAGACGGCATCTGGATGGAGAATTGGTTCAACTAAGATGGTGAACATCCCTAAGCGATTACCTGCTAACACGTCTGTGAACAAGCGATCGCCTACCATTGCCACTTGCTGCACTGGCAAATTCATCTCCCTAACTGCGGCTCTAATCTTGCGTCGCGAGGGTTTGGCAGCGCCCAGATAGTAAGGTAAATTCAGAGAACGAGCAATCCCACCGATGCGGGCTTCACTCAAGTTATTGCTTACCAACCACAATGATGTAAAAGGGCGAATTTGCGCTACCCATTGTTGCAGTTCTGGTGAGGCTGTTCCAACTCTCACCGGAACCAAAGTTTCATCCACATCCAACACCAGCCCCTTGAGTTGATATTTTTGGATAATGTCTGGTGTGAGGTTCAAGACTGAACCTTCCAAAATTAAATCAGGTTGTAAGAGTTTGTTCCAGGTCATAGTCAGGAGTTAAGAGTTGGGAGTTGGGAGTGGGAGTTGAAAGTTAAAAGTTGGGAGGTGTACAGACTTCGTATTTCGTGTCTCTACAAAAATTGGGAGTCGGGAGGGGAAGAAAAAGAGAATAACTTCTGACTTCTGACTCCTGACTCCTGACTTCTAACTCCTGACTTCTGACTTCTGCCCCATGCTATTGTCGTTGTTGGCGGATTTTAGCAACAGCTGCCAAGTGTTGTTTCAGGGTGGGGGTGAACACATGAGTCCCATCGTAACGTGCGACAAAATACAAGTAATCCGTTTTTTCAGGATTTAGAGTTGCTGATAAAGAAGCCAAACCAGGTGCAGCAATTGGTCCTGGTGGTAAACCTTGATTGAGATAGGTGTTGTAAGGAGACGCAATTTTTACTTGGGCGAAACTCAGTGGTTTATCTGCTGTTTGCCGGATTCCCAAACCGTATTCGACTGTGGGATCGCTTTCTAAACGCATTCCTTTTTGTAACCTAGAGGTGAAAACGCCAGCAATACGCGATCGCTCACTAGGCACTGCCGCCTCTTTTTCTACGATACTAGCAAGAGTTACCCACTCCTTCAGGTTGAGATTAGTTTTATTTTGTTGTTTTTGATACACTGGCAAAGCTATTTGCTCAAATTGCTTGAGCATTTGTTTAACTAAAGCTTCTGCCGTAATTTTCCCGCTGGCTGTTTTGTAAGTGTCAGGGTATAAAAAACCTTCCAAATTAGGTAAATCGGCTGGTATCCAGGGAAATTGTTGGCGGTCAATTTGATTTGCGGCAGCGATAAAATTTTGAGCGCGAAAAAAGCCTTTTGCTTGAAAGTAAGCTGCCATTTGCCGCAATGACCAACCTTCGGGGATGGTGAAGCTGGCTTGCACTACGTCCCCTTGCCAAATTTTTTCAGCTATCAAGGGTAATGGCTGTGAGGGTGACAATTCGTAAGTTCCGGCTTTGAAGTCACCTTTGGGATTTTGCCAAGCTAAATATCGCGCCCATAAATTCCAGGCAAACTGAGAACGAATCAAACCTGCTTTTTCTAAGTTACGTCCAATTTGCTGCGTTGCAGTTCCTGAAGAAATCTGAATTTCTAGGGATTTGGCTGCTGTTGGTTGGATTGGCTCCGTTGCCCAACTCCACCACGCCAAAGAACGCCAAGTTGCAATTACTAAAGTTAATGGCAGCAGACCCCAAATTAATGAGCGCTGCCAAAATTTTTGCTGAACTTTCATGTTTGTTGTCATGAAATAATTTAAAATCAAAAATCAAAAATCTTTTTAATTCTTAATTTTTAATTTTAATTATCAAGAAGAATTCATCTTAAAGCTGGAGTCATCTGGGAGCGCATGAATTCTCTACGAAGCAGCGGGTAAATAAAAGGGTTTAAGACCCTCCCCCTTTCTCTACTAGGCAGTCTACACAATAGTAGTGGTTAATAACCCCACCATTATCATTCTGACTCCTGGATTCTGACTCCTAGATTCTTTTATTCAACTTCATTAAACAAATGTTCTTCTAGCAGTGGTTGGACTTTGCGAAACTCTTCAGGAGAGAGTAATTCAGGTGTACCGGTTTCCGAAATCCGTGCAAAAAACAGCAGTGGATCGAGGGGGGTATAAATTGCGTACTCCTGGTCTTCATAGTAGAAGCTAGCTAGAAGCTGTAATTGCTCTGGCTCTAAATCTTCGTCTTCATCTTCAATTTCTAAAGTAAAGAGTTCTGATTCTTCGACAGGGGGTAACTCACCTGCCACCGTGAGTGCGTAAGCAGTATTTTTGAGTTGCAAATTTTGCTCAGATAGTACGGCTTGAGCCGTAGCAAAAATTTCGTCAATCGTTGCATCATCTTCTACGAGAATGGCTTCTTCTTCCTCGCCGTCACCTTGCCAAGCAAAAATTTCCACAGGTGAGTCAACAGGAAGAAGTAAAACATACTCTTGCTCATCTACAGAGAGCGAATGCTCAATGTAACATTCGAGCGATCGCTCTTTGTCATCCGT
>JBPCQW010000343.1:0-5217 GCA_050997715.1 Hassallia sp. | reverse complement strand
ATCTTCTGCTGGTTCTAATTCTTGGGCAACTGACATGACTTTCTTGGGGCTAGGGGTGAGATGAGCAGATGAACACCTGCGGGTGGATGCACAGATGTAATTACTATCATAGGGCTTGCTGATTTATAGTTATGCGCGATCGCATTTTAAACAAAACATCCCAAGACTGGTTTGATGCGTGCTTGTGTTTGGGGATTGTACCAGAGTTCTATAATAATCACAGAGAAATTAGTTTGCTTACTATAATTATGCGCGATCGCGTTTCCTTAGAGACTGTATCTGTAAGTCTGCCTTTTGGCATTGGTTCGATGTCGTGGAAGGTTGACACCACACAAAAGAAGGCGGCTTGGTCGCTTTATGTCGAATTGGTGACGCGCATTGCTGTGCAACCATTGGAACTTGACCAGGGTTTGGTACGAGAAGCCATGAACTCTCTTTATAGTTTATTTGGTACAACCCGCGAAGTTCTCAAAGCAGCCGGTCCGAATGTGGGTGCTTCTCGTGATTCTGTCGGGGGAATTGCGATCGCAGTGTTGAATAATGGGTTAAGACCGTTTTTGGCTAAATGGCATCCTTTATTGCAAGCGTGGGAAGGCAGACGACCTGTGGGGGTGAGTCCTAAGGAACATGAGCAGAGTTGGTCGGAGGAACCAAAGTTGCGAAGTGAGTTGGAAGCTTTGCGAGGTGGGTTGGAAGATTATGCGAAGGCATTGGCAAAAATTGCCGGTGTAGAGGAGTGATAAGTGACAAATTTCGATGTTTTTCTAGCTCACAATAGTCAGGATAAGCCCCAGATTATAGAAATTGCTCGACATCTTAAGCAGAAGGGTTTGAACCCGTGGTTAGATAAGGAGCAAATTTTTGCGGGGGACAATATTCAGAAAGTTGTCTTTCAAGGGATTTCGCAGTCTAAAGTAGGTGCTTTTTTTATTAGTCAAAATGGATTAGGTACTTTTCAGGAGCATCTTGAACTTGGTGCAATAATCCAATTTTTTCTGAAAAAAAACAAAGCACAAGGTTTTCGCGTGATTCCGGTCTTACTTCCTGGTATTAATGATATTCCAGAGGATTTATTTTATTTGAATCAATGGGCTTGGATAAAATTCAAGAACTCAAATGATGAAGAAGCATTAGAAGATTTAATACGTGGTATTAGAGGTCGAAGTGCAGAACTACAAAACCAACCAGTAATTCAAATCCCGGAGACATCCCAAACAATTCAGCCTAGACCACCGACAAAACCCCCTGAACAGCCACCTAAAACAGATAACCTGGACTCAGAAAAAGGCATTGACTACACCAGACTACGCGACTTACTAGCAGCAAAAAACTGGAAAGAAGCCGACGAAGAAACCTATCGGGTGATGATTCAGGCTGTAGGTAAAAAACAAGGTGACTACTTCACCTCAAATGAACTCTTAAATTTTCCTTGCACTGACTTACGCACAATTGACCACTTATGGGTAAAATACAGCAATGGACACTTTGGCTTCAGCGTCCAGAAGGAAATTTACTTGAGCGTTGGCGGTAAAACTGACGGCACGTATAACGAACAAGCCTGGGATAAGTTTGGCGATCGCGTAGGATGGAGAGAAATGAATCAGTGGACGTTTAACGCAACTTTTGATACCTCATCCCCGTTGGGACATCTCCCGTTTGAAAGTAAGGGGTTAGCGACTTTTGAGGGGGTTTTAGATTGGTGTTTGAGGGGGTTTTTGGATTGGAGGTATTGGATCGTGTTTGGAGGTGGTAGGTTGGGAGGCTTTTCTCTTCTCTTCTCTCGCATCGAGACTTGTAAACTGTAACATCTAGTACCAATTCGCAGTTCGCAATTCGCAATTCGCAATTTGTTTGGAGTAGAATAAATAACATTGAAGTCTGGTGAAAAGTATTATTAATTCAGACTCAAATGTATGAATCAAAATATTTCTATTAGCGATAGAACGAAAGCCTTGGCAATCAGGATAGTTAAAGCTTGTAGTTTCTTAGATGAAAAGCCTGGAGTTTGTCGAACATTATCAAATCAACTACTACGTAGTGGTACTTCCATTGGTGCAAATGTCAGAGAAGCTCAATCTGCTCAATCCAATAAAGATTTCCTTCATAAATTGGAGATTGCACTTAAGGAAGAAAGAGAAACTGAATATTGGTTAGAAATATTAATCGAGTCGGAATTAGTTGAAAAAAATAAATTTGAGTCTCTTCTCCAAGAAACTAAAGAAGTTGGTAAAATTCTAGTCGCTTCTACCCGAAAAATCAAAGATAAAATTAACGGCAACCTATCTAGTTAATTGCGAATTGCGAATTGCGAATTGCGAATTGCTTTAATAGCTGGATGAACTAATTCATCAGGTACATGATTACGCTCGATATATTCATTAATTTCTGCTTGATTATCTAAGTAAAAACTCAAAGCATCAAAGACTTGGGCTAAAGTTAAATGAGGTAAATGTAGCGGTATTTCCTCTGGTCTAATCCCTAAACGCCAATTTTCAACAATTGCTCTCACAGGCGTTTTAGTACCCTTAATAATAGGTTCACCTGATAAAATATCATGCTGTCGGGTAACATAACGAGAGTTTGTTGTAGTTGTCATACTGATGATTTTTTTGCAGTATTTCTGTTAGTGTATCACGATTTACTGTTACTGCCTTAAGGTTACGACATTAAGGCTTAAGGTTACGACATTAAGCCTTAAGGTTACGACATTAAGGCTTAAGGTTAAAGCGATCGCTGTTGACAAGAAGTAAAGGTGCGATCGCTTATGCAACAATATTGTAGTTTTCGTGCAACTTAAACATAATATTATTTAAGAGAAAATCAACCCTTGGTGATTAAATACCGAGAAATTACGGACATAAGTAAAATTTTTGCTCAAAAGAATGTGCTTTATGCTGAACTAAAATACAGGTTAATTGAGACAGAATAGCTTTGTAAAACTTTTAAAGATGTAAATTGATGTCTCGAAAAAAACGTAGTTCCCGGATTCTAGAAAAAGCTGAGTTTAGAGTTGCCGGACTGAAAGCTATTGATCCAAATATCAATTTTGATAATACTTACAACTTGCAAAACCTGACTCAATTAATAGAGCAGTTCCACAATATGCTTGATGATTATAACGCTGCTATAGCTATGATTGACTCTTCAAAACAAAAGCTGGACGAGACGGAAAAAACCTTAAATCAAGTTTCAGACAAAATGCTAATGGGGGTTGGATTTAAATACGGCAAAAACAGCACTGAATATCAACTTGCAGGTGGTGTTAAAGACAGCGATCGCATCCGTAAAAGCAGATTGACACGCTTAAAATCTAATACAGATAAAACATCAAATGAAAATGCAATAACCGCTTAGTAACATTGCTTTGTAGAGACGTCGATTTATCGCGTCTTTGTAAAGACATCGATTTATCGCGTCTCTTGCTGCTATATAATAAAACTTTGCATTAACCCATAAATTCCGCAATATTAAAATTAAATGACCCGGTTTATACATGATAAATTTGCTAAAGACTATCTAGAAGAATTATTAAAAGATTACGGAGAAGTCAAAGCATCAGAAAAAGTATCAGGAGAGATTAAAGAAATAGATGTTTTATTCACTCCTGCCAAACAGCAAAACTCTAATTTACAAATACTCGGTTTGTTAGGAAGATTTGCTGAACATCCTGCCATCATAGAACCGTTCCGCAATCCAGCTTCTACCGATGAAATCTGCGACTGTATTCTAAAATTATTAGAAGTCAAAGCTTTATTGCGACGAGAAGCTAAAGCAAATAAAACCAAACTTCAGGACTCAGAAATTCCCAAATTGTGGGTTTTTACTCCAACCATATCTGAAACTAGATTATCTAGCTTTGGAACTATGCAAAAAGAAGGTTGGTTATCAGGAGTACATTTTCTCCCAGATGCCTTGCGGACAGCAATTGTGGCAATACACCAACTAGCGCAAACACCGGAGACTCTATGGTTGAGGCTTTTAGGTAGGGGAAGCGTGCAGTCACAAGCGATTATCGAGTTGCAAGCGTTACCATTAGAGCATCCATACCAGAAAGCAACTCTGGAATTAGTTTACAACTTGCGCGAAAACTTGAGAGTAAATCAAGAATTAGAAGCAGACGATCGGGAGTTAATTATGCGATTAGAACCACTTTATCAACAAGACCGGGAAAGAGCTAAACAAGAGGGAAGGGAAAAAGGAAGGGAAGAAAGAGAACAACGTTTAGTTTTACGCTTACTCAATCGCCGTATTGGTGAGATTGATACGTTATTAATCGAAGGAATTCAAGGCTTATCGATTGAACAATTAGAGAGCTTAGGAGAAGCATTGCTAGACTTTTCTAGTGTTCTTGATTTAGAAAATTGGTTAAATCAACAATCAATCTAATTTATTTTGATTGACAGTGAGTTAATTATGCGATTAGAACCACTTTATCAACAAGACCGGGAAAGAGCTAAACAAGAGGGAAGGGAAGAAGGAGAACAACGTTTAGTTTTACGTCAACTAAATCGCCGTATTGGTGAGATTGATACGTTATTAATCGAAGGAATTCAAGGCTTATCGATTGAACAATTAGAGAACTTAGGAGAAGCATTGCTAGACTTTTCTAATGTTGCTGATTTAGAAAATTGGTTAAACCAACAATAAGGACAAATCATTTTTAGGCGTTGCTGAATTGCAGTATGAATCCGGATGTAGAGAGGCAATATATCGCGTATCTACAAGGTTTTGATATCACGCACAATCATTTTTATACATTAAATTAGCAACGCCAATTTTTAACCATGATTGCGATTTTACAGCAATACTAAACTGTCTTTGCTCGTCTTTTATCAAAGTGGAAAAATATTGGGTTGACGAAAACTATATCTTCAGTATAAAAAGAACTTGCTAATAACCGATTACGAGTAAGGCTTTTAGTAATAAAAGTAAGCTAAACTTTTATAGCCAAGTATTGCCTAAAAATATTTCATAATTAAAGGGAGAACATCCCAATGGAGAACATAAAAATGCTAGAACAATACCGTCAACATGTTGCGGAACGTGCCCAACTCGGTATTCCCCCTTTACCATTGGATGCGAAGCAAACGTCAGAATTATGCGAATTACTGAAAAATCCGCCGACAGGTGAAGAAGAGACATTGTTGGAATTATTGTGCGATCGCCTTCCCCCCGGTGTCGATCCCGCTGCTTACGTCAAAGCGGGATTTCTCACAG
>JBPCQW010000565.1:0-5037 GCA_050997715.1 Hassallia sp. | reverse complement strand
GCTTTAGAGAGCCTTGATGCGATCGCCACAACTTTGGATTCTCATCCTCTCCCATCTCTAGAATCTCAACTATCAACGCCTCTAGGAATCCGCCATTATGAAGCAAGGTTGGTAGTCAGCGGACAAGATGAAGTTTTAGCTGTTGTCCGTGATATTACAGAGGGCAAACAAGCAGAAATTGACTTGCAAAATTTAGCAGAAAAGTTTTCCAAGGCTTTTCGTTGCAGTCCAAATCCAATTACCATCAGCACGTTGGAAGATGGACGCTTCATAGAAGTTAACGACAGTTTTGTGGAACTTTCAGGTTATGAACGAGAAGAAGCGATTGGACGTACTGCTTTGAAATTGAATATTTGGGTAAACCAAAGCGATCGCCAAAAATTATTGCAGGAGTTGCATTCCCAAGGAGCAGTTCGCAATCTCGAATTTGAATTTAGAAAAAAATCTGGCGAACTTGGTTTTGCAATGGTTTGCGCTGAAATAATTGATTTGAATGGGATGCGCTGCATTCTATCCGTCAATCATGATATCACAGAACGCAAGCGAACAGAAGCGCAATTACAATTAACATCACAACGCGATCGCTTGTTAACGGAAACTTTAGCCAGAATCCGCACTTCCCTAAATTTAGACCAAATTCTCCAAACCACTGTAAACGAAGTTCGGCAATTTTTGCAAGCCGACCGAGTTTTTATTGGTTTAAATGATGGTAACTTTGAAGGTAGAATTCTCGCAGAATCAGTAGATCCAAACTATTCATCAGTTATAGACTGCAAAATTAAAGATCCAGTTGTCATTCAAGAAATGAAAAGACTATTGACAACTAATCGTGTGCGTGTAGTGGAGGATATCGACCAAATCGATGTATCTCCCAAATTAAAAGCACATTATCAACAATTTCAAACACGGGCGACTTTAGCAGTCCCAATTATGTTAAATGGTGAATTCTTTGGAGCGTTGATTGCTAACCAATGTTCTCATCCTCGTCATTGGCATCAAATGGAAATTGATTTACTAAAGCAAATGTCAGAACAGTTAGCGATCGCCATTCAACAAGCTCAACTATACCAGAAATTAGCAGCGCTAAACACCAATTTAGAACAACAAGTAGAAGAACGTACTGCCCAGTTACAGCAGAAAATGCAGGAACTCCAAGAAATCAACCGAGTTAAAGATGTTCTATTACACACAGTTTCTCACGATATGCGAACTTCAGTCATGGGTAATTTGATGGTGCTAGAGAATTTACTCAAAAGTGGGGGACTGGGTACTGGGGACTCTTTACTAGGGACTGGGAAAGTAGCAACAGATGTAGAAGAATTTACTCCCCCACTCTGCCACTTCCCCACTCCTCCCCTCCACCCCTCCTTAATCTCCGTATCTCGCTCCATTCTCGAACGAATGATACAAGGTAATCAGCGCCAATCAGCAATGATAAACTCATTGTTAGAACTTCATTCTAGCGAAGATAAAGGAATTATACTGTATCGAGAAGCTGTACAATTTGGCACACTATTGCCAGCAGTTATCAGAGATTTGCAGCCAATGCTGTCAGAAAACAAAGTGACTTTGAAGAACTTGGTTCCCAAGGATTTACCGTTAATCATGGCAGATTCGACTAAGTTGCAACGAGTTTTGCAAAATTTGTTGACTTATAGTTGGCTGCACAACCCACCCGGATTACACTTAACTGTGAAAGCTACAGTTGAGGATCAGATGATTCGCTTGTCAATTCAAGATAACGGGATGGGGATGAGCAAGTTAGAATGCGATCGCTTGTTTGATTTGTTTGTCCGCGATCCTCAAGCTCGTTCATCAACTTGCACAGGCTTAAAATTATATATTTCTCGACAAATTATTAAAGCACATCAAGGTGAAATTGGCGTTAAAAGTAACCCCAAGCGCGGTTTAACTTTCTGGTTTACTTTACCTTTGGCAAATTTGCCGACAACGAGCCGCTGATAATGTCAATATAAGAATGGTTGACAGTGTAAAATTGAAAAAATAAAAATTAATTTTTTATTTTTGAATTTTTAATTCCCTATTTGCCTAGCGTCTCACAATCACAAGAAGTTGACCGAAGTTATGGAAATTGGTCACAGAGTAATGAATACAGTCATCATAAAAGTGCAAAGGTGTTGGACAACAGCCATATGGGGAAAAACATCAACAACAGATGCAATTTTCGGGGAGTATAAAGCTTGGCGCGATCGCTTTTTGTGGCAAAGGTTACATTTAGGAATCTGGATCGCTATTCTCTGCGTATTTACGTTTATCTTACGCGACATATTGCAACAAGTGTTTCACCTGCAAGATGTCGCAAAGATACCGCACGAGATTAAAAATCTCGCTTTAACTATCAATACATGGATATTCCTATGTTTATTAGTGTGTTTGGCTCTGCACAAAACTAACATAGCGCGTCGTTATCCAGGACGGCTTTTTTTAGGTTTATCTTTTTCTGTCACTTTAGTTGAGCAATTTGTCGCTACCTTCAAAGGCTTCGCTCTCCCCGATCAATTAGCTTGGATTATCGCTTTTTTGACTCAAGCAATGCTGATTCCAATCCGCTGGTATCTGCATTTAGGATCGCAGTTGGGAGTAATAATTTATTATTTTGTCGTAAATACAGTCCTTGGGCTGAAATTACCACCACCATTTAGCGATCAACCGATATTCGGTGTAACGCTGATTTTGTTGATATTTTGGGTATGTTTCATCTGCGATTTGGGCGTATATTTATACGAAAGGCTGCAACGCTCTGAATTTTACGCTCGTAAAGAACTTGAGATTGCCAACCAGAAATTAACCGTTACAGAAGCTAAATATCGAAATATCTTTGAAAATGCGGTTGAGGGAATTTTTCAAAGCACTGCTGATGGTCGTTACATTACGGCAAATCCCGCATTAGCACGTATTTATGGCTACTCTTTCGCAGAAGAAGTGACGACATTAATTGACATTAAACATCAATTATATGTTGACCCGAATCGCCGTGCCGAGTTTATCCGCTTAATTGAACAATATGGTAGCGTATCCGAGTTTGAATCGCAAATTTATCGCCGCGATGGTAGCATTCTTTGGATATCAGAAAATGCCTATGCGGTTCGCAATTCCAGGGGACAGCTGCTTTATTACGAAGGTATGATTGAAGATATCACCAAGCGCAAGCAAGCGGAAGAAGCGCTAAGAGTATTTTTTCATGCGGTTTCCCACGACTTACGCAACCCGGTGCTAGGAACTTTAATGGTGCTGAGGAATTTGCTATCGCGTTCAGAGGAGAATATTGCTGTTTCCCGCTTCATTTTAGAGCGGATGGAACAAAGTAGCGATCGCCAACTTAGTTTAATTAATTCGTTAATGGAAGCTCATATGAGCGAAGTTCAAGGCGTAGCTTTACAACTTCAGCCAGTAGAATTATTGAAAGTTGTAGAAGCAGCGATCGCAGACTTAAAGCCGATGCTAACAGAAAATCAGGCGTTGCTGATAAATCATGTCACCGCAGATTTACCCATAATAAATGGCGATCCTACTCAACTATGGCGAGTGTTCTCTAACTTGATTGTCAATGCAGTCAAACACAATCCCCCAGGATTAACAATTACCATTAATGGCAGCGTCGATGATGATAAGATTTATTGCAGCGTCGTTGATAATGGCGTGGGAATGAGTCAAAAACAAAGCGATCGCTTGTTTGACCTTTACTTTCGAGGTAGCCACGCCCGTAACTCTATCAGTTTAGGATTAGGCTTATATCTATGTAAGCAAATTATTACCGCACATGGCGGCGAAATTGGCGTAAAAAGTGCTTTTTCTGCCGGAGCGACTTTTTGGTTTACACTACCAATATTTCAAGCTAATAAATAGCCTCATATCTCGCCGTAATTAGGGCTTCAGCCCTCAAAGCAACGACTTTTTTGAGGGCTGAAAGCCTCACGACGAAAGGGGTCAAACCCCGAATACCCCAAATGCCAAAGTACTGTAATATAGATCAATTAAAATAATTGAACAAAGTAATGCTAAAATATTTATTGAGAGAATAAATTTAGCTTTACCTTCAATTACATTCAGCGCGATCGCATAGCCGTAAAGTACAAGCGCGGTCGCAATTTGTAGAGACGTTCCGGCGGAACGTCTCTACGAGGAATTAGGAATTTCATATTAATACGACTGCAACCCGAAAATTGAATTGCTACAGAAAGCGATCGCACTCTGATGACATAGTTATATTAAGTGAATTTTACAAATTTTGACCTGTATAAATTGATCGCACTTCGCCGTTGCGACGCACAACAGCTTCACCCTTACTCACCTCCACTAAAGTCCAACCGGTAGAGCCAATGCTTTCACCCACATCGACGCGACGCGTTACACCATCAACTTTAAACAAAGCCGCAGATTTGTCACCTAACTCTAGCAATCCTTCCAAAGTATGGGTAGGAGGCGGAACGGTTTCCACATATGCCTGTTTTTCTATTTTTGGCTCTTTTGGCGATGACGGTGCTGTGGCTGCCGGTAGCTTTGGTGGCGCCGCTTGAAAAGCAGTCACTCTTAACACAGGTAAAGGATTAGACGGTTGTCGCAAAGTAATCGGTGCAGTTCGCATAGCTACAGGCTTGAGTTCTGTTCGCACCGCAGCCGCCACCATGTTTACAGACACGGGTTTGGCTGCTTTGGGGACAGATTTTAAAGCATTTTTTATTGGTGTCGGTTTAGACGCGTGATAAAGCACCGACGGTAAAAATTTCTGAACGCCAGCAATTGGTGGTGGCGCATAGCGCATTGGTTGCGGTGCTTGATAAACGGGGATGTAGATCCGCTCGACGATGGTTGTGCGGGGTGCGGCTGGTAGTGTATTATTAGCAGCGAAAACTGGTGGTAAATTACCGCCGGCTGGTGGTTTTATTGTCGGGGTAACATAAGCAAAAGCTGTTTGGGTAGGAATTACCGCAGTGGCGATCGCACTTTTGGTAGATTTTTGAGAGGTTCTTGCTTCTTGTCTGTCAATGATTGCCAGCGCTCCCAACATATATTGCA
>JBPCQW010000550.1:0-2575 GCA_050997715.1 Hassallia sp. | reverse complement strand
GGTGAGTACAGCGATGACAGCCCTCGATCAAATCCATCAAATTCCTTCAGATAAAATGCGCCCTTTTTGGAAAGCTAAACTTATCTCTTTGGGATTAACAATTGGCACGATCATGCTTTTTGTGATGGCTTCTTTTTTGGTGTTTATTAGTGACTTAGTATTGCAGCTTGTATTGCGTGAAAATGATTTTTTCGGGTTATTATTGCATTTTTGGCTGTTGTTACGCTGGGCTTTAGCTTTAGGTATAGTTGCTGCTGCCTTTGCTTTTATCTATCGCTATGGTCCTTCAAAGTGGAACCCAGGTACACCGATGATGCCTGGGGCAATTATAGCGGCTATTTCCTGGGCGATCGTGTCGAGTCTATTTCGGGCTTATGTGGCGAATTTTGGTAATTATAATATAGCCTATGGTGCAGTGGGAGCCGTAATTATTTTAATGCTGTGGCTTTGGATGAGCGCTGCGGTTCTTTTAATTGGGGATCAATTAAATGTAATTGTCGGTGAAGATATGCGATCGCGCCACCGTTCTGATAGCGATAAGCAGAATGGTAACAATTAATCCTGGAAAACGACACACATCAGAGTAGAATATTTAGCGGTTAGAACACAGATTATGCCCGAAGCGTCTATGTCTAAGTCTCGTATAAAGTTCACAATTGAACCCGATGCTAAAGCGCCTACCTTGAAGCGTTTGCGTCAACTTAGCCGTTTGCTGGATAATGCTATAACCATTCCCGGAACGCGGGTTGGTATTGGACTAGACCCACTTATAGGATTAATACCTCTCGGTGGAGATTTTTTGGGAGTCATGCTTTCTGCCTACATTGTCTTAGAAGCAGCGCGTTTAGGCGCACCTAAAGCAACTTTGGGCAGAATGGTCTTAAATATTATTATTGATGGCTTGTTGGGCGCTTTACCAGTGCTGGGAGACTTTTTTGATTTTGCTTGGACAGCAAACGAGTATAATATTAAGTTATTAGAAGAACATTTAAAATTTCCAGGACAGAGTAAGAGCGCAGATTTATGGTTTGTTTTAGCGCTTTTGGTGGGATTATTGTTTGTTGCCATTGTATTAGTAGCCTTGCCTGTAATACTAATTAGAGTGCTGTGGCAAGCCTTATTTGGTGTTTAAATTATTTGCTGAGAAAATGAATGAAAAATTGGTGGCAAGCTACTTTTCCTAAAGGGCGACAAAATTTAATAATTAGTGATACTAATGGATATCCTGTACAAATTGCTTATGGCGAAAAAGGTACAGGTAAACCGCTAATTTTTTTACATGGCATGGGCAGTTGGAGCTATAATTGGCGTCACAGCGTCGCACCGTTATCTGAATCTTTTCGGGTAATTTGTTTTGATGCTAAAGGTTACGGGTTTTCCGAAAAACCTGTGTCTCGTCGAGAAAAAAGCGGTCATCAAGTTGTAGAGTTAGAGCGAATTCTTAGTGCTTTGTGTGATGAACCATCTGTAATTATTGCAGAATCTTTGGGGGCAGTAATTGCTCTTGCTGTTGCTGAAAAAAATCCTCAGTTAATCGCCCGATTGGTCGTACTAAATGTACCTATTTTCCCGCAACGTCTGCCTCATTGGGGAATGTCGCTCTTAGCACAAACACCTTTAGAAATATTGCAAACAATTGATAGCTTACGTTTAGCATATTTGTTTGCACCTCTAGTAAGAGAAATTATGGCAATAGAACGACGTAGCGTGCTATTCGAGCCATCAATACTTACCCAGGAAGATGTTTACTGGATAACTTACCCGTTTATTGAGTTTCCTGGTACTTTGGTCAAAGTTGCGGAAGAGTTACAAATAGCAGCGCGAGAAATTGAGCATTTGCAAGCTAATAAGCCGAACATGCTCAGTGAAATTCAAAATAATCTCGGTGATATTCAGGCTCCCACATTAATTTTATGGGGTGAGCAAGATAGTTGGTTTCCTGCTAGCGATGGCGATAAATTGCGTCAACGTCTTGCTAATGCTAAATTACAAATTTTACCTAATTGCCATCATGATGCTTCTTCTGGTGCTGCACAAGCCGTAAATGCTGCGATTATTCAATTTATGCGGGATACAAATTTTATCTAGCAAATCGCTTTCCAAAATAGAATTCAGAAGCTATAGGAGACTTTCTCTAGTCCCCAGTCCCCCATAAATAAAGAGCGGGAGGAAGCATATCATGCGCTTTCAAACTCCCACCCTTTCATTTGCCGCTGAAGCGTTCAAGAATATTTACGGACGATGCGCTTTATTTGGGGGGCTAATGTGTCGAACAAAAACAACGTCCGTATGCGCTTAATATTCCTGATGCAGCAAATGGAAACTTGATTATTGATAAGATTTCTTAGAGTTGCAATGTTAGTATATCTTTTTTAGATATACATTATTTGCCTCTAAAAATTGTTTGCTATAAGATGCATTACAAAAATTATTTAATTTTGTAACTCACCCCGATAACCACACCCTTGAAGTCCCTTATGTTTAACAATTTAACTGATTTAATTGAAGCGTGGTTGCCATTTTGGCAACTTTTTAAAATAGTTTAATTAGTATCAAATTTAGCAAAATTAAATTC
>JBPCQW010000549.1:0-7029 GCA_050997715.1 Hassallia sp. | reverse complement strand
AATCTTCTATCTGCACAAGTTGCCGGAAGTACACCAGTAATAACGCGGGTGGTAGTACGGGGAGCGCCGAAGCGGTTGACTGTGGAAACCGTGGAAGCCCGTATCCCGGCTGATTCACGTTCCATAGCGAAAGTCAGGGGTCAATTAGTTGATGAAAATGGCAATCGCTCCAACCGTGATGCTGTCATTACTTTGATACCTTCGGCTGGGGAGTTTGTCGGTGCAGACTTAAAGCCAGACCAACCCGGATTTCAGGTAGAAGCTAAAAAAGGAGAATTTACAGCTAATCTGCGTTCTGATTTGAAGGCGCAAATCGTGCGAATTCGAGCCACAGCGAACGATTTGGAAGCCTTTACCCAAGTGCAATTTGAAACGGCGTTGCGTCCTAGCCTTGTCAGCGGGGTGGTGGATGTGCGTTTAGGTGCAAGAGGTACAGATTATTACGGTAAATTGCGTGATTTCCTCCCCGCAAATAACGATAAAAGAACGCAATTAGATTTTCACTCAGCTGTATTTGCTACCGGTGCAATTGGGGATTGGTTGTTTACAGGTGCGTACAATAGCGATCGCGCTCTGAATGAAGACTGCAACTGTGATAATCGTCTGTTTAAAACTTACCAATTCAACGAGCAAAATTATCCAGTTTACGGTGATAGTTCTACTGTTGATGCGATCGCTCCTTCGATTGACAACGTATATTTGCGCTTGGAGCGCTCCACTGGCAAGGCTAGCCCCGATTATGGCATGTGGGGTGACTACAACACCGAGGAGTTTGCACAGCGATCGCAGCAATTTACAGCGATAACTCGTCAACTCCACGGCTTTAAGGCAAACTACAATTTAGGAAACCTGCAATTTACGGGTTTATACGGTAACAATTTAGAAGGTTTTCAACGGGATACCGTTGCTCCTGACGGCACAAGCGGCTATTACTTCCTTTCTCGTCGTATCCTCATCCCTGGTAGCGAAAATGTCTTTATCGAGTTAGAAGAATTAAATCGTCCCGGTACTGTACTTCAACGCAAACAACTTAACCGGGGACCAGATTATGAAATCGACTACGATCGCGGTACAATATTATTTCGTCAACCTGTCCTGCGGACTGATGTTGATGACCAAGGACAAGTCTTGGTAAGACGGATTGTTGCTACTTATCAATACGACAGCAAAGACTCAAACAGCAATATTTATGCAGGTCGTCTGCAATATAATTTTTCTCGCACCCTCAATTCCCAAAGTTGGTTAGCAGCAACTTACTTACAAGAAAATCACGGATTGCGTGATTTTCAACTTTACGGTGCGGATGCGCTGATTTCTTTGGGTTCTCAAGCTAAGTTTATCGGTGAATACGCTCATTCTCAAAATGAGTCAGATGTGATGGGAATGGTGAGCGGTGATGCTTACCGTTTGGAAGCTGAAGCAAACATTACTAACGCTTTGCAAGGTCGTGCTTATTATCGCTTTGCCGATGCTGGTTTTGCGAATAACGCTACCATCAGCTTTGTCCCCGGTCAAACTCGCTATGGAGCGCAGTTAACAAGTAAACTTACTTCTAATACCAATTTACGGGTGCAATATGACCATGAAGACAACTTCGGAATTGCACCCCAACCGTTGAATACTTTTGAGGAATTGTTTACACCCCGTTCTCAAGCGATCGCTGGCAGTAAAGTTGATAATTCTCTCTCGACAATTTCTGCGGGAATTCAACAACGGTTGGGTAAAGCGACTTTAGGTGTAGATTGGATTCATCGGGATAGACAAGACCGCATTAGTGGAAGTGGATTGGATAGTAATTCTAATCAGTTGCGTTCACGTCTTTCATATCCTCTCGCAAAGAATCTCACCTTTCAGGCACAAAATGAACTGACGCTGAGTTCTGATACCGATAGCGTTTATCCAGATCGGACTATTTTAGGGTTAAATTGGGCAGCGATTCCCGGTATCAATGTTAGTTTAGCGCAACAGTTCTACACTCGCGGTCAATTTGACGGTAACTCAATTACCAGCTTGAGTATTAATGGTGAACATAAACTTGGTACAGATACGACGATTACCGGTCGATATTCCATTTTAGGTGGTGCGAATGAACTGACAACTCAAGGAGCGATCGGACTAAATAACCGCTGGACTGTTGCTTCTGGATTACATCTAAATCTAGCTTACGAACATATATTTGGCGGCTTTTTTGGACGAACTGCCGCAGGTTCCCAATTTGCTCAACCTTTCACCGCAGGTCAATCAGCTTCTTCGATTGGCTTTAACGGTGGTGATAGTTACAGCGTCGGTCTGGAATATACTGATAATCCGCAGTTTCAAGCAAGCGCTCGTTACGAACATCGTACATCCTCAAGTGGTTCCAATACCGTAATTTCCGCAGGTGCTGCGGGTAAAATTTTACCTGCTCTCACAGCTTTGCTGCGCTATCAACAGGCAAATTCTTCTAATCAAACGCTTTCTGGATTGGGAGATACAGTGAATCTGCGGATGGGTTTAGCCTATCGTGACCCGAACAACGATAAATTTAACGCTTTATTGCGTTATCAATATCGCGAAAATCCGGCAGTAATTCCTGACACTATCCTTTTGGGTAGTGGTACGGGTTCACAAGACCATACCTTTGCGATGGAAGGTATCTACGCACCGAATTGGCAATGGGAATTTTATGGGAAGTATGCTTTGCGTAATAGTACTTCCTATTTAGCTAATGATTTGGTAGGAACTAGCACAGTAAATCTGGCACAGTTACGGGCTACCTATCGCTTGGGGTACAGCATGGATTTGGTGGGGGAAGCTCGCTGGATTGGTCAATCTAGTTATACAGAGACAGGTTTTCTTTTAGAGACAGGTTATTATCTCACACCTAACTTGCGGCTTTCTGCTGGGTACGTTTTTGGTAATGTCGATGACCGAGATTTTTCCGGGACGCGATCTGCTGGGGGACCTTATTTAGGTTTGACGCTGAAGCTGAACGAATTATTTGACGGTTTTGGGTTGCAAAAAGTGATGCCACGTCAGCAACAAGAGTCTGTGGTGAAACAACTGCGTAACTCAAAGCTAAAGAATAAAACAGATAATTAATCGCTTTAAAAGATAGATTTTATTGGATTTCGGGAAACCTAAACAAAGTATAGGTAAGTTAAAAGCGATCGCTCTTATTTTATTTTTTATAGTTTTTCGTCATAGCGATCGCCTGCTTAAAGACAGAATAAATAACAATACTTATGAAAAATATTATTAAGCAAAAACGAATACTAAGTAACTGTGCCCTCATACTGTGTGTGTTGGGTTGTTGGGTGCAACCTGCTAGGGGTGAAGGAAGCCGTACACTCTACCCCTCTACTGCCCCTGCTGGTAGTGCGAGAGCAAACCTGGAATGGAGTACAGACCAATACGGTGGTCTTATTAAACGACGGACTCTGCTAAAAGTATTTGCTAATCAAGATGAGTATATTCTTGTAGGTTCTAGCGCTGTCGGACAAGGTAGTGGGGACATCCGGATTTATAACCCAGGCAATGTCACAGGTAGTATCAGTAATGAAAACATTCCAGGGACACCGGATTTTCTCTGTTCTACTCAATCTGGACGAGGGTATATCAACAGCCGCACTAAAGAGTTAGGAGGTCCCCAGTCTGTTGATGGCACTCGTAACACAAACGGCTACATCCCGTGCTACTACAAAGCTCCAACTACTGGAGTTTATGATGTCGTTATGTATGGACCAGATGGAGATGCCAAAACAAATGGAACCCACACAGGACAGTTAAATCTATCAGATAAGAAAAATTTTGATACTAATCAGAAAAATAGTGTTGCGGCTTGGGATGTAACGGTACGCAGCAGTGACAAATCATCCACAGCAGACCTGAATGGACGATTATTCAGCTACTACCTTGCCTTATTTACTGGTGATAATGGTCGATATCTCAATTTTCCAGTTTACCCAGTTACCACAGATGGCTACCAATATAAAATAGAACTCAGAGGTTTAGACCCCAATGGCTTCGTTATTTATGGCAGTCAGGTAGGCTTTTTTGACAGTGATAGTAAAACGCTTCTTTACCACGATATTGTTGGAGATAATGCAGAGCTTGCTAACGCGGAAGGTGGCACTAAACTAGCTATTCCCCAATACGCCACATTTTTAAATCCCATCGACCCTACCGTACTAGCATACATTGATCTTTATAGACCAGATGGCACTTCATATGGAACTGGCATTCCCAGTCCTACTATTCCCACTGTAGATACTCTAAATTTCACAGGCACAGCTGGAGCAAACAACAGTTCTTTAGGTACAGGTGGTAGTTTTACCTTTAACACCAATGTACCAGGTAACTACGAAATCGTTATCAGTCGAGATGGGGTAGATTTTGATCCCACCAAAACCCAAAACCGAGTTCTGCGAGGAATTATGCCTGCATCAGGTTTGCAGTCGGTTACTTGGAATGGTAAAGATAACAGCGGCGATAATTTTCCCGTTGGCACCAATTACAATGTCCGTGTTAAAGTTCATTCAGGTGAATATCACTTTCCCTTGATTGATGCGGAAAACAATTTCACTGGCGGTCCGACGATTACAATGCTTAATGCTAGTAATCCTCTAGGCAATACAAGGGCATTTTATGACGATCGCGGCTATATAACCGTCAATGGCTCTAAAGTCGGTACTCCAGGCAGTGTACTCTGTGGTATTGGTCCTACAAATCCAGCCTTCAGCGACCCAATTAATGGGTTTGACACTACAACCAATGATCGCAAATTTGGTCAGTTAGGTAATCCTGTTAACGCTAATACAAAATGCAACGGTTCTTTTGGAAATACAAAAGGATTGGATTTATGGACTTATTATCCAAGTAACTTTAAAGAAACTCCATTGAACGTCATAGAGTATGGAGTGACTATCTCCGGTACTCTGTATGAAGATAAAGACGGTGGAGATGATTTCGATACTGGTGAACCCACTCTACCTGCTGGTATCACTGTCAAACTGATTAGAACCAGTGATAACTCTATTCTCACTATCACCACCACAAAATCGGATGGCACTTATACCTTCACAGGTGTTATAGATGGCGATTATAAAGTTCAAGTTGATATTAGCAGTAGCAATATTCCATCTAATATGTCATTGGGTACATCTAACAATCTAAGTGTTAGCGTCACTGGAAAATCAATAACAAAAAAAGACTTCGGCTTTGATGTTTACAACCTTTCACCCCAGGCTGGCAAAGTCATCATAAATGAAGTACTATACAACGAAACCGGTAATGGTAGTAGTGCCGCTACTAATAATGAGTTTATTGAAATCTATAATGCTTCAGATTCTGCGGTTGACTTGAGCGGTTGGAAGCTGATGGATGGCAATTTAATTACTAATGATACAGATGCTGTTGGTAGTATTACTGGGAAGTCCAGCCCCTACCTTTTCCCCAACGGTACGACCTTAGCACCAGATAAATATGCTGTAATTTGGATTGGGGCTAACAACGCAAGCCATCAAGCCTCTGGGGCTGCTTTTCAAGACTGGTTAAATCAACCTGTTAAGCTTAACAACACTGGTGACGATGTATGGCTGTACGATAGCCAAACTCAGATTGTAGACTATATCGCTTATGGTTCGGGTGGTGGCATCAATACCCCACCTCCGTCTTCTCTGAAATTATGGGACACTACCTATCAGTCGGCGTTGGTGAAAGCTGTAGATGGTCAATCTATCAGTTTGACTAAAAATGGACTAGATGGTAACACCAGTGCCTGCTGGGAGCCTACCACAAGCGGTCAGGCTAAGACTCAGGGATGTCCAAATTACCTGCCGACTAGAGACACAGATCCGACAACTAGTCTTAATAGTGCAGGTCTGAATAATAATGGTGTTCCTAAGCTAATTCTAGTTAAACGGATTACCCGCCTTAACGGCGATACCACCAATGGCTCTATTGATTTTACTAAAGTTGTCGATGACCCCAACACCACAGATGATAATAACAGCTTTTGGCTTCCTAATTACCTCAAAGGCGCAATCGACGGCGGTAAAGTCAAATCAGGAGATGTATTAGAATACACCATTTATTTTATTGCCAACGATAATACTCCGGTCAAAAACGTTAGTATTTGTGATTTAGTGCCAACTTATAGTGAATTTGTTCTCGATAGCTTCGGAACTGGTAAAGGAATCGCCTTAGAGATGAATTCTACAACAACTAATTTAACAAACATCAACGACAGCGATCGCGCTGAATATATCGCACCTAATACAATCGCTCCAAGTGCTTGTAACAAAGCTGACATTGCTAATAACGTTACTCCACCAAAACCACTTCAAGCTGCTGATAACAAAACAGGAGCCGTACTAGTCAATGTTGTAACTGGCTCAACTAACTTACCTGAACCGAATAAACCTGCATACGGTTTCATTCGCTTTCACGTCAAGGTGAAGTAAAGTCAATTTGAGATTTTGGATTCAATCTAAAATCCAAAATCCAAAATCCAAAATCCTATCACCCACCGCTAACCGGGGGAATTAGCACGACTTCATCACCATCGTGTAAGATGGTATCTGCTTCGACGAATTGCAGATTTACGCCGAAGCGGGTGATTTCTCGCCATTGAGCAAGTTCCGGGTGTTCGCTAATTAGGCGATCGCATACCCCTGCTACTGTTGTACCATCAGGTAATTCCAGCATCAGTTCTGGAACTTTATAAGCTTCTTGATAAACAGCGAACAACTTGACGGTGACGGTGTTTGCATTGGACATAAAAAGATAGAAAAGCGATTAACGCAGCTGTTGTGATAATTGGCAGCATGATGGCTAATCATAATTTTAATACTAATTGAGTAACAGGGATTGCTTAAGGCGATCGTTAATATCAATTCTCCATGATGTTGCCCTCTGAGGGCTTTTGCAACAAATCTATTTACTACCAAATTACGGCACAACCGTAAATTTCACAGTATAGCTATAGTTACCGGCTCGCAGAGAACGACCTCTATCTATAGCAAAATCAATTGTTAAAGGAGTAGTTCC
>JBPCQW010000538.1:0-3008 GCA_050997715.1 Hassallia sp. | reverse complement strand
CTAGATGGCGAAGATGTCATCGACTGTGAACCGGTCATCGGCTACCTACATCGGGGGATGGAAAAAATTGCCGAGAACCGCACTAATATTATGTACGTCCCCTACGTCAGTCGGTGGGACTATGCAGCGGGGATGTTTAACGAAGCCGTCACCGTCAACGCACCAGAACAACTAGCTGATATTCCTGTTCCCAAACGCGCTAGCTACATCCGCGTCATCATGCTGGAATTGAACCGCATCGCAAACCATTTGCTGTGGTTTGGTCCATTTATGGCTGATGTGGGGGCACAAACTCCATTTTTCTATCAGTTCCGTGAACGCGAGATGATTTACGACTTGTGGGAAGCTGCTACAGGTTACCGGATGGTAAATCACAACTACTTCCGGATTGGTGGTGTCGCGGCTGATTTACCCTACGGTTGGATAGATAAATGCTTGGATTTTTGCGACTACTTCCCCCCCAAAGTTGATGAGTACGAACGCTTAGTTACCGATAACCCAATTTTCCGGCGTCGTGTTGAGGGTATTGGTACTATCACTAAAGAAGAAGCAATTAACTGGGGACTTTCGGGTCCGATGTTACGCTCTTCTGGGGTGCAGTGGGATTTGCGGAAAGTTGACCACTACGAATGTTACGACGATTTCGACTGGGATGTGCATTGGGAAACTGCTGGTGATTGCTTCGCTCGTTACGTCGTGCGGATGCGAGAAATGCGCGAATCGGTGAAGATTATTCGTCAAGCGATCGCTGGTCTTCCTGGTGGACCTTTTGAGAACTTAGAAGCCAAGCGCATGGCTGCGGGTAAAAAATCCGAATGGGATGCTTTTGATTACCAGTATATTGGCAAGAAAATTTCCCCCACCTTCAAGATTCCCAAAGGAGAAATTTACTCCCGCGTCGAAAGCGGTAAAGGTGAACTGGGAATTTATCTCATTGGTGATGATAACGTCTTCCCATCGCGATGGAAAATTCGCGCCGCAGATTTTAACAACGTGCAGATTCTACCTCATATACTGCGAGGCGTGAAGCTAGCAGATATTGTCGTAATTCTCGGCAGTATTGACATCATCATGGGGTCAGTAGATAGATAAGCCTTTCTCGTTCCCAGGCTCAAGCCTGGGAACCCAATTATGTGGGCTGCTGCCTTGTAACTTTAAAAAAAGTGCAATATTTCAACATTACCTGATTATTGTAATTATATTAGTTAACAACTAAATGTGATTTTAAACACAGTAAAACTTATTATTGAATAACAATTAAAAACAGTGTTTATTAGGGAGATTGAAATAAAAAAACAAACATATTTTTGTGAATTAATTAGATTTTTTAGATTTTATTTATATTTTTGCCTTGTAGCTAATGTAAGTGAAAAATTGTAAATTCTTAATTTTTTCTTTTGAATTTACCGAAACAGTTGACAGGCAATATGATTGCGTAATAAATTAATCGCTAGTGTAAGGTAAAGATTTATTTAGAAAGAGGTCTGATAAGTTACCATATAAATTCAATAATCTTTACTCAGTAGTCATTTACGACCTGTGGAAATTCATTCACATTTGCAATTTGACCCCAGTTCAAATAGGCATCATGACAGGGGTTTACAAAGAGTACTTGATCGGCTTTGTCAAACAATTGAGCGGGATGCGTTAGTTCGACAAACAACGAACCAACTTCGAGAGTTACTTCAGGTTGATCGGGTGGTTTTGTATTATTTTTACAGCAAGTGGGAAGGACAAGTAACGTTTGAATCTTTGAGCGATCGCTCATTATCAATTTTAGGTTCAACCGGACCTGATGATTGTTTTAACAATGAGTATGCTGATATGTACAAAGATGGAAGGGTAAGAGCGATCGCTGATATAGAATTAGAACCAATCCAGCCTTGTCACCGAGATTTTCTCCGTAATTTACAAGTTCGCGCTAACCTAGTCGTACCAGTTTTGATTCCTAGAGGTTTATGGGGATTGCTAATAGCTCATCACTGTCAAGCATCTCGCTCTTGGCTAGCATCAGATATTGAACTGATGCAACAAAAAGCACAAACTCTCGGCACAGCTTCTTGCATTTTAGAAAGTTAAATGGGGATTAGAGAAAGTCTATTTTTTTGCTTATTAACAGTAATAAAAACACCCCAACCCTCGTAGAGACGTTCCGGCGGAACGTCTTTACAATATGTGTGATTTACCATAGATTATATTTAGACATTTGTAAATGTAGTAAGCACAAAGCCTGCTTAAAATTCTTGATATGAGCGGTAAACCGCTGACTACGAATCAAAACATTATTTTACGTTTAATTTCCCACACTTAGTTCGTAAAAAACGCGAAAAGAAAAACATGTTAAATTATTTTACGGTTTTTCTTTTCAGCTATTGGGGTAGGATCGATTTGCGATCGCACGCATACAGGGAGCAAAGCTATGAAATTTGGTTACACACTTATTTGGGTAGACGACGTAGTTAAAACCGTCGAGTTTTACGAAAAAGCATTTGGTTTGGTTCGTCGCACTCTCCGGGAGATGGGTGAGTCTGTCTGGGCAGAATTAGAAACCGGAAGTACCACGCTTGCGTTCTCCTCAAGCAAAGAAGCGCAAAAGTTATTTCCCTCTGGCTGTCATCCCAACAACTCCGCACAACCTCCAGCATCAATTCAGATATCATTCATCACTCCTGACGTTGGTACGGCTTACATGAGAGCTATAGGAGCGGGTGCAAAAGGATTAGATGCGCCAAAAAGCCAGCCTGGAGGACACACAATCGCTCGTGTGCGCGATCCAAATGGTGTACTTGTATCTTTGGTTAGTGGTTAGTAGATAGTGGTTAGTAGAACAACCAACAACTATCAACTAACAACTAACAACTAACTAATGACTAATTTGAATTCTCGCTTCCAGGGTAACTTTTGCTACCTCATTTTTAGCACGCGGTTTGCCAATGGTGAGGGCGTAGTTAAGTGCTAACAACCTCAACCACAACGCAGGATTGCGGGTTTCTAGCCAAGGCTGGATT
>JBPCQW010000330.1:0-3763 GCA_050997715.1 Hassallia sp. | reverse complement strand
CTACCCCACTTATGCGGACGACTGCCAAAATCATAATAGCAGTGCTTTGCTTCTTTTCCACTCGGCAGCTTTTGGGGGGAAGCTTCCCCCCAAAACGTGCCGCCCCGTTGTAGCATCTGCCTATGATTGGGGTAGGAAAAAAGCTTTCTCACGACAGTGCCAAAAAGAATTTTGCTCATAGGTCTATTTGTGAAAAGTTAGATCCCCGACTTCTTAAAGAAGTCGGGGATCTGAACACCGCGAATTTTCACAACTAAAATAGGATTGCTATATCAGATTCTCCTACAGCAAATCTTACAAGTATGAAGAACTTGACTTATAATTTGTCGTTGCGGTCAAATAATCTGTCGCTCTACATTTGTTTGTTTAGCCGCGACTTTAGTCGTCGGGTAATAAGTGCTATCGATGTTTTGAGTATTTTTCCATTTGCGTCAGTCTATCAAGCAATAAAACTTCTCGCTTGCTGTCTTCCAGTGTCTGCGCTAGTATAATTGCTCTTTCATAAAAATTGCGAGCGGTGGGATAATTACCCAATTGCTCATACAATAAAGCATAAGACTCAAAAGATTTTAATTTCTCCCCCAAATTTTCTGATTCTGTAGCCAGTGTTAAACGCTGTTCTAATAAGTCGAAAGCGCGTTCATATCTTCCTACAGAACGGTGAACTGTAACTAAACCATCAATTGCTCGTAATTCGTTGGTGCGATCGCGTGTAACTTTTGCCATTCGCAGTGCCGAACCATATGTACCAATGGTATCTTGATAATTCCCGGCGGCTAGGTAAGCATCGCCTAAATTATTCAAGGTATTTGCTTCGGCGATCGCATCCGGTGTTCGACGGCGGAAAATTAAAGCAGTTTCCAATAGCTTAATTGCTTTGTTATAATCTCCTAGCCTGACTGTGGCTAAACCCAAGTTACTTAAAGACAGTCCTTGTCCTTGAATATTTTTGACATCGCTGGCAATTATTGCTGCTTCTTCAAAGGTTTGAGCTGCTGCTGTGAATTCTCCTTTTTGCAGTAGTAACGTGCCGATGTTATTTAGCCCAAAAATCTGTCCTTGAAAATCTTGAGTATCACGAGCGATCGCTAATCTTCGACGCATTGGATCTTCAGCCTGTTTTAATCGACCCAGCTGTACATAACCTTTACCAATTAAATCGTAAACTAAACCTTGCGCTTTTAAGTCGCCAATGGAATGATAAATATCCCGTGCTTGTAACCAAGACTCAATTGCTTTATCCGATTTTCCTGAGGCTTCTTGTTGTTCACCTTGACGCACCAACATATCAGCCTCGTCTCTTGATTGTCGCGCTGCTGAATGATTTAAAGGACGGTGGAGTTGTTGGGTAATATCTACCGCACCCGCTGCCATCGGATTTAGCAAAACTGCCAACAGTAAATATGGCATAGCACAATATTGAGATTTGTGCAAGAGCCGCCCAGAAAATTTTATTAAAAATAAATACTTTTGTTTCATAAAAATAACCGTAATTTTACGGTTGTAAATAAAATAACTAGAACAAAATTGCTGTTTCTTTGAGAACACACATAACAAGAGTTAATACTTAAGTTATGATTGTAGTAAATCTTCACCCAAGTAGATGGAGCGGACATCCGCAGGTAATTTGTCCTCTAGCATACGATAGCCTTCCTGGAGAAAATTGGCTACATCTAATGGAGCGATCGCTTCACCTTCAGCTTGCAGATAAGCAGCAATGCGAGTTTCGCTCCAGTGAAAGGTTTGAGCCATTAAAACCATCAATCGCAAAACTGGGGGCATTTGTTCCAAAGCTTGTTCGATATAACACCATAGTGGTGGTGAAGTTGCTTGCAGAGAATAATGAATTGCTTCTGTGGGTGGTAATTCGAGATCGTTGATACAAAAAGCCGTCATATTGATCAGCCAATTTTGCAAAGTTAAAGTTTCTTTGCTTGATTCAGCGTTGGTTAAATCAAGTCCACCGAGTTCGTAGTATATATGTCGCCAAGTCAGAGCAAACAGATAATCTGCTTGTACAGGCGATCGCGCTGAATGGCGAATCAACGTGTATACTATCGGGCTATAACGGCAAAACATCGCCGTAAAGTATTTTCCAGCTTCCGGATGGCGCTGAAATAAATCCAAAAGTTCCTGATCGCTGTGATGAAACAGCGATTTAACTAAGGAGTGGTTAGCTTCGGGAAAATGTGGTATTTGCACAATCCAAATAAATGTATGTTGTTAGAATGAATATTTCCTGGTCTACGCTTGAATTGTTTATCAAGTGTCCTCCACCTAATGGCGATCGGGTCTTGGTGTTGGTCTGGAGCGTGAGTAACATCAGACTAATTCGTTATTGATACACTATAAATACGGGCTTTATTTTAGTCTGTACCCTTGAATAATAAAATCGATTCCTCAATAAAATCCTAGATGTGTTCATGGTTATAGCAGTTAGTGTGACACCGTTGTTGATTCAACCTTTTACTTTAGGCTCTTTCTTGCCTTCGCTGCCCTTAGATAGCTTATTCTCCACCCAAGGCATTATGGTAATGCTGCTAGCAGCTTACGCCGGTGCTATGTGGATGTTCCTGACCAGTGCGCCAAAAGTACACACTGTTATGGTGTCAGATTTGGAAATTGCCCGCCAGTTGTACGAAGGGCTGCTAGATTTGCCAGCAGCGGAAGTACCTTTGCACTACTATTACAATTACGAGCAAAGTATAGGTGCTGCGGGAATCGATCCGCTTTATATGTCAGCTAGCCCGACCTTTTCCGGCAGCAGAATGATGAATAATGCTAGCGAAGGGCTTTGGTATCAATTAAAGAAAAACACCCAGCTACACGTCATTACTGGAGCCAGTTTAGGCAGCAAAAGTCAGCAACGTCACGTTTGCTTTGATCGTGATTGCCTGGATATGATTTTAATGCGTGTGGAAACTCGCGGCTTGAAATTCAAGATTCGCAATCGCAAGCCCTTAAATTTTTTGGTTAAGGACTATGAAGAACGTGTGATTGAGTTGGCTGAGGTCGCGAATTAGTCATTGCTCATTGGTTATGGTTAATTAAATTCTTGATTGGGTTTACCAGGACCAGACCCAATCATAATTTTTTTTAGATGTGTGGGCGAGAGGCTTGCCTTAATAAAAATGTACACGTATAACCTTTATAAGACAGATTTCTATGGCTGGACTCAAAAGCAGGTGAGGTTGTTGACTACTCAACAGTGGGATCAATTAGACACGATCAACCTGATTGAAGAAATTGAAACTTTGGGTAGAAAAGAACGACAAGAACTCAGAAATAGGCTGGCAATTTTGCTGGGACATTTATTGAAATGGCAGTTCCAAGCTGATAAACGCACTAATAGTTGGTTAGGTACAATTCGAGAGCAACGTATTCAAATTAAGCTGCTTTTGTCAGATAGCCCTAGTTTGAAACCTTACTTAGAGGAAGTTTTTCTCATTGCTTATGAATTAGGGTTAGCTTTAGCGATTCGAGAGACTCAATTAGGTGAACAGGTTTTTCCAGAAATATGTCCTTACAATTGGGAGCAAGCGCTGAATCCGGAATTTTTACCGGAATCGAATTGAGTTGATGATGGGGGCGATCGCTTTACGCCGTCAAATTAGAGAAAGTGTCACCAAGTACCAAGTAGTTAGGTGATCGCACATCTCCCCTACTCATACAAGATGTATTAATATTCTTGGCAACTTCCACATAATTTTACATACCTGTGATTTACTCATTAGTAGTGTAATGAAGTAAACACCGTAATACT
>JBPCQW010000477.1:0-25553 GCA_050997715.1 Hassallia sp. | reverse complement strand
GTCGTCCTTAACGAGTTAGACCGCTTTAGTTTGGTCGATGATGTGATTGACCGCGTGCCACAATTAGGGTATAGAGCCGCTTATGTCAAGCAGATGATGCACGACAAGCTGATTGAACACAAGCTTTACATTAACGAGCATGGCGAAGATATGCCAGAAATTCGTCACTGGAAATGGCAGGACTCAGGTGATAACACTGATGTTGGTCATGAGGGAAGTTAAACATATTACTCACTTCCCCTAGAAGGGTAGGTGCTGTAAGAAAGGCGATCGCATTCATTTTGCATAAAGATGAAGTGCGATCGCCTTGATAATTTTGGGAATACTGAAATAAGAACACCCAAAAGAGTAGTAAATATGGCGAATAATCGTATCAGTGCTAGTTTTTCCCAAAAAGACCGAGAAGCAGTCATGGAAGCGATCGCTACTATCAAAGAGAAGTTGCCGTTTTTAATTGATTTGACGGCAGATGAGCGTAAATCCTTGCCAAAGCTAGGTGACAAGAGTCGAACTTTTGTAATTAAGGCATTGGAAGTAGCGACACAAAACCCGGACTTTCTGCCTAGGTCGTTTAATGTAAATGAAATGCGCCTAGATGTAGAATTATTTGAGGCGTTGTATCCTGTGGTGTTATCTCTAACACAATTGCAAGAATTGCTTGATGATACTTTGATTGCAACTGGCAGTGAAGCTTATATAGCAGCTCTGGCAGTTTACAATTATGCCAAGGCTAGCGGTGATGTAACTGGTTTAGATACGGTGATTGATGACTTAGGACGCAGGTTTAGCCGGAAATCTCGCAAAGCACAGTCGCAAACGTTGCCAGTTTAAAACAAAAACTCGTTGTTTTGTTTACAAATAAAATGCCCGCAGGCTAGAAGCCTGGGGCTATACATACAAAGCCCACGCAGGTGGGCTTCTAGCTTTTAGCCCACGCAGGTGGGCTTCGTTCGTATAGCAGCACCCTTCTAGGGTGTTGCTTCCAAAATTAGAATCCTTCCCTAAAACTCGACATTCCGAGTTCCGAACACGAAGTTCCGAGTTCTGAACACGAAGTTCCGAGTTCCGAACACGAAGTTCCGAGTTCCGAACACTAAGTTCCGAGTTCCGAACACTAAGTTCCGAGTTCCGAACACCAAGTTCCGAGTTCTGAACACCAAGTTCCGAGTTCTGAACACCAAGTTCCGAGTTCCGAACACCAAGTTCCGAGTTCCGAAGGCGATCGCCATTGCTTATGCTACTTTAAGTCGAGGTGAGGCTTGCTGGATCGACTGGAGTAATGAGAGCAGAGTATCGAGTAAAATCTTTGATGTTAAATGTAAGGATGTGAGTTACTCCATGAACAAGCATCACTGCAACAAGTCTTGCATCATGGACATTTACACCCATTACCCCGTACTCTAAAACTAATCGTTTCCATTCCGAATAAATCTCAGACACATCCGGTAGTACGAGAAAAAGCGTTTCCAAACGCTGTAGTTCTGCTGAGGCTTCAAGTATAGCTAACCCAAGTCCATTTTTATCAACCGGGCGGGTAGCACTTCGCCAAAACTCAACTAGGTTTTGGTGTGTAAGGTAACATTCTTCTTGTTGGTTTCGCAGTATTCCAAGTGCATTTAATGCTGAAGCACACATTGGGTGGTCTGGCTGTGCCATTCTTAGTATGATATTTGTATCAACCAGATACGCCACTAAATTTCCTCATCATCCTCATATATACCTGTCCGACTAACAGCATAATCGGAAAGAAGTGGTGTATCTCGTCTGTGGCTTATGCTCCAATCTTTCAATGCCTGAATCCATTCTTCAGCGCTAGCGGTTTCATAAAATAAAGGCTTTTGTTTAGACTTGACCAACTGCTCAAGCATCCCATCAAGATGAGGTTTTACTGCTGACTCTGATAAATTTGTAATCTTAACTAACGTTAAAGCGATCGCTTGTATTTCTTCTATGTGAGCCTGTTTAAACTCATCAAGCACTTTAGACTCACTATTTCTACCTTCAGATGTGCTGGTGTCCATAAAAATTCAATAGTAGAGTCAGGACGACTAACTTTACTATAGTGTTATTTTTAGATTGCTTGTGTAGGAGTATTCCGTCTCAATGCTAATGACCACACAGAGGTATCTACAACAATCGCTGCTGTTTGTAATTGTAATCTTCTTCATAGTCAATTGTTCCAAACAAATCAATTACCATTTGTTGCTTGCGACGTTGCACATATTCACGCAAAGCCTGTTCAACTACATCACGTTCAGTCTGTTGATTGCCAGTAGCTCAAGCTTCTTTAATTAAGGCTTCGTCGATTTGAAGATTGATTGCCATGTACTTTTGATTACTACCAACTGCGACACATCAGGATTTTATCACTTAAATTTTTATCATATTTTAAATCGTAGTTTCTCTGCCTGCTTCCCAAAACCTTAAAATTTGCCAAGTAAATATGCCATAACCCACTGCGACTGTCAGGATCGGAAGGTGAAGAGTAAAAACTAAATGCTTTTAACAGCTTCACATCATAGGAGGTTAATCTTGGCTAAACTGAAAGTTGGCATCAATGGATTTGGACGCATCGGAAGGTTAGTATTTCGTGCTGGTATGAATAATCCCAATATCGAGTTTGTGGGGATTAACGACTTAGTACCACCAGATAACTTGGCTTATTTATTAAAATACGACTCTACCCACGGAACTTATCAAGGCAAGATTGAGGCAAAAGACGACGGTATCGTGGTCGATGGACACTTTATTCCTTGTATGTCGATGCGAAACCCGGCAGAGTTGCCTTGGGGTAAATTCAGTGCAGATTATGTGGTGGAATCTACGGGGCTTTTCACCGATTTGGCAGGAGCATCAAACCACTTAAAAGCTGGTGCAAAGCGAGTTGTGATTTCCGCACCCACGAAAGAGCCGGAGAAGATTCGCACTTTGTTAGTTGGTGTTAATCATGACATATTTGACCCGGCAAAAGATGCGATCGTCTCTAATGCTAGCTGCACTACAAACTGTTTAGCGCCCATTGCTAAGGTGATAAATGACAATTTTGGCTTGACTGAAGGTTTGATGACCACCGTTCACGCCATGACAGCCACTCAGCCAACTGTAGACGGTCCGAGTAAGAAAGATTGGCGCGGTGGTCGCGGTGCGGCTCAAAATATCATACCATCTTCCACAGGAGCTGCTAAAGCCGTGGCGTTGGTTTTACCAGAGTTGAAGGGTAAATTAACTGGTATGGCGTTGCGCGTCCCGACACCTGATGTCTCCGTGGTTGATTTGACCTTTAAGACTGCCAAAGCCACCAGCTACAAAGAAATTTGTGCGGCAATGAAGGCAGCTTCCGAAGGAGCAATGGCGGGTATCTTGGGTTACACAGAAGATGAAGTAGTTTCCACCGACTTTCAAGGCGATCGCCGTTCTAGTATCTTCGATGCCGGCGCTGGTATGGAACTAAATTCCAACTTCTTTAAAGTTGTTTCCTGGTATGACAACGAGTGGGGCTACTCAAATCGTGTAATTGACTTGATGTTATCGATGGCACAAAAAGAAGGTCTGTTAGAACGTGTAGCTGCTGCTGTCGGTTGACTTGTTCCCAGTCTCAGACTGGGAATACCTTAAAGTGGGCTGCTGCCTCCTGTAAAACTAGGAGGCAGAGCCTCCTGAATACATGACAAGGCAGAGCCTTGTCACGAGAGAATGAGGGATTAGGGACGCTTGGATTAGGAGATTACTTTCTTACCCACTCCCCACTCCCCCACTCCCCACTCACCAGTATTACTTAGGGGCTGCGTAATCTGAGAAACAAGAAAACAGTGCTAGCAAGACGCGCTGCAAGCGTACCTTTTCTGAATCCGAACCCCTAAACTTTATGCGTCGAACCAAAATTATTTGTACTGTAGGACCTGCTACATCTGCACCCGAACGGCTGCAAGCGTTGGTAGATGCGGGAATGAATGTAGCGCGGTTGAATTTCTCCCACGGAGCGCATGATTTTCACGCGCAAACGCTTCATCATCTAAGAAAGATTAGCGCGGATACGCAAAAGCCGATCGCTATCATGCAAGATTTGTGCGGTCCCAAGATTCGTTTGGGAGTTTTGCCACCAGAAGGACTAACTGTAGAGGCTGGACAGGAAGTTACTTTTGTGCTGCAAGAGCAAGGTAGCAGTATTGATGAATTGCCTTTACCGTTGCCGACTTTATTCGCAATGGTGCGACCTGGTGAACCCATTTTAATTAATGATGGTCGCGTAAAGTTGATTGTAAGCGATCGCAATGCCGATCAAATTCGAGCTATGGTGAAAATTGGTGGAGTCATATCTACTCACAAAGGTGTAAATCTGCCAGAAACACCTTTACCCGTCAGTTCGATTACCGAAAAAGACTTGCTCGATTTGCGCTTTGGCATTCAGTTAGGTGTAGATTGGGTGGCAGTTTCCTTTGTGCGATCGCCACAAGATTTAGAACCCGCGCAACGAATGATTGAAGCCGCCGGCGCAAATATTCGCCTCATCGCCAAAATTGAAAGACGCGAAGCAGTAGAAGATTTAGATCGGATTATAGAGATTGCCGACGCGATTATGATCGCTCGTGGCGACTTGGGGGTGGAAATGCCCATTTATGAAGTCCCCCTAATTCAAAAAGATATTACACGCCGCTGCAACCAAGCCGGCAAGCCTGTAATTACTGCCACGCAAATGTTAGAGTCGATGATTAGCGCTCCCGATCCCACCCGCGCCGAAGCAACCGATGTTGCAAACTCTATCCTGGATGGTACGGATGCCGTGATGCTTTCTGGGGAAACTGCTGTGGGAGAATATGCGATCGCCGCAGTTGAGATGATGCACAATATCGCCGTGCGAACAGAACAATCTCTACAAGAAGGTGTTAGACATTCTTGGACTCACAAGGGCGGTAGTCTCAGCGTAACTGAATCTGTTGCTGAAGCCGTTTGTCGCGTCGCTTATGAAACAGGGGCAAAAGCAATTCTCTGCAACACTTCTTCCGGAAGTACGGCACAATTAGTCTCTAAGTACCGTCCGACAACGCCGATAATCGCTCTCACACCAGAAGAAACGACTTACCGTCAACTTGCACTTTCTTGGGGTGTAGTTCCTTGCTTCATTCCCCCAGTCCACAACGCCGAAGAGATGTTTACGAATGTAGTGAAAAGTGTTGTAGATATGGGTTTGGCAAACAACGGCGATAAAGTTGTGATTACATCCGGTGTCCCTGTTGGTAAATCAGGCACAACCAGTTTAATTAAAGTGCATACAATTGGACAGCCAATTTCTGCATGACTCCGTAGAATAAATAGGGCATTGGGCAATTTGAGGAGGGGAAAAGGGAAAAGGTGTAGAAAATAAAGAGTGATTCAGAATAATTCGCGCATTTTATTTCTTACCCTTTCCCCTTTTTTCCTTTCCCCTTTCCCCCTCTCCCCTGAGGCAATTGTGAAGAAAAGTTGTCACAATTGGAATTGAAGGTGCAGCGAAGGATGTAAAGAACAGGGGAATGAGTAAATCCTAAGCAAACAACATTCACGGAGTATGTATGTCTAAGAATCTACTAGAACAATTGCGAGAAATGACCGTTGTCGTGGCAGATACAGGAGATATTCAGGCAATTGAGAAGTTTAAGCCACAAGACGCTACGACTAATCCATCCTTGATTACTGCTGCGGCACAGATGCCAGAATATCAGGAAATTGTCGATCAGACATTACTCCAAGCAAAGAAAGATGCAGGATCGAGCGCAAGCCAAGCGCAAATCGTTGTGATGGCGTTTGACCGTTTGGCAGTGTCTTTTGGATTGAAGATTTTGCAAATCATTCCCGGTCGGGTGTCTACGGAAGTAGATGCGCGTTTGTCTTATGATACGGATGCTACAGTTACTAAAGCACACGAATTAATTGCTCAATATAAAGCCGCTGGCATTGGACGCGATCGGGTTCTCATCAAAATTGCCGCGACTTGGGAAGGTATTCGTGCTGCGGAAATTTTGGAGAAAGAAGGTATTCACTGCAACCTGACTTTATTGTTTGGGATTCACCAAGCGATCGCTTGTGCAGAAGCTGGTGTTACCCTAATTTCTCCGTTTGTCGGACGCATTCTCGATTGGTACAAGAAGGACAGCGGACGCGATAGCTATCCCGCACATGAAGATCCCGGTGTTGTTTCTGTAACAACAATTTACAATTACTACAAAAAGTTCGGCTACAAAACTGAAGTTATGGGAGCCAGCTTCCGTAATCTTGGTGAAATTACTGAACTCGCTGGTTGTGATTTGTTGACCATTTCTCCAGCACTTTTGGCTGAGTTGCAAGCGACTACAAACGCATTGCCCCGCAAACTCGATCCCAAGAATGCACCGAAGATGGGTATCGAAAAAACACCGATGGACAAAGGTATCTTTGAAAAAATGCACACGAGCGATCGCATGGCATTTGACAAACTAGCAGAAGGTATCGACGGCTTCACCAAAGCATTGGAAAGTCTCGAAAAACTACTTGCCGAAAGATTGACTACTCTAGAAGCAAACGTTAAAGTCGGCGCCGCTTAATATATCCCTCCCCTCGTCCCCCTCGTTCCCAGGTTCAACCTGGGAATGCAGTCAAGGAGGGCTGCTGCCTCCCGTTTCTAGAGCATGAGGCAGCAGCCCTCCTGACTAGCATTCCCTGCCGGAGGCAAGGAACGAGGAAACGAGGAACGAGAAAAAAGTTACTTGCTTTTACCTTTTATCTTTTCTAACCCGTCGTTGAATCAGCTTTGGCAGACTAAACCGTCGAAAATTTATTCTTACCCGACTACGTTTTTTAACACTCCTTCTTTGAGTAAACCGCCGAAAATTTAATCGTTTTATACCTCGTCGTTTGCCAATCCGTCGTTGATTTTGTCGTCGTGGAGTCAACCCCCATCTAGCAAGCAAAAGCTGTCCGGTTGTAGCTTGTTGTTGTAAAGAATTAAGACGTGTATCTTTCGCTTCAGCAATTTCGCATGGAAAAAGAAAAGCAAACAACATCAGAGCCAATAATAATTGCTTCTTCATAGCTTTTATGTTTTGCCTTTGACTAAACTTTTAAAAGAGAGCTTAGAGAAGCGCTAACTATAGCTCACAAACCTTGTTGGCAACAAAAAGCGATGAAAATATTGGTACTGAATGCCGGATCTAGCAGCCAAAAGAGTTGTCTGTATGAAATAACAGAATCAGCTTTGCCCACAGAACCACTCGAACCGCTTTGGGAAGGTAAAGTTAAATGGACTCAAGATCGCGGTGTGGCAGAAATCAAGGTGAAATCAGCCACGGGTGGAGTGCTGGAGGAAGAAATTTACGCTGATTCGCGACCTGCACACGTCGCTTACATGCTTCATACTTTGACTCGTGGTTCCACGAAGGTAATTAGTCAGTTATCAGAAATCGAGGGTGTGGGACATCGGGTGGTACATGGTGGGCAAGATTACCGCGCTAGTGTGCTAGTTACTGATGAAGTCAAAAAGGCGATCGCTCGTCTTTCTAACTTAGCTCCGGCACATAATCCAGCCGCTTTGGAAGGAATAGAAGCGATTGAGAAAAACTTGGGAAATATACCCCAAGTGGCAGTTTTTGATACCGGATTTCATTCGCATATGCCCGATGCAGCTGCAATCTATCCCGGTCCCTACGAATGGATAGAACAAGGTATTCGTCGCTACGGCTTTCATGGTATCAGTCACGAATACTGCTCTAAACGTGCGGCTCAAATTCTCAATCGTGATTTCGCTTCTTTGCGGATAATCAGTTGTCATCTAGGCAACGGTTGCTCTTTGGCAGCGATTAAAAACGGTCGCAGTGTTGATACGACAATGGGGTTTACACCCCTGGATGGGTTAATGATGGGTAGCCGCTCTGGTGCGGTCGATCCGGGCATTTTAATTCACCTGCTGCGGCAATCAAATTACTCAGTTGAACGTTTAGAATATGTGTTAAATAAAGCTTCCGGATTACGTGGAATTTCGGGTATATCCAGCGATTTGCCGCAAGTGATAGAGGCGATCGGTCAAGGTGATTACCGCGCTCAACTTGCTTGGGATATGTACGTACATCGCTTGCGTTCTGGTATTGGGGCAATGCTTGCCAGTCTAGGGGGATTAGATGCTTTGGTGTTTACCGCCGGCGTTGGTGAAAATTCTCCCGGAATTCGCCAAGCTGCTTGTGATGCCTTTGGATTCTTGGGTATGAAAATTGACCCGGAAAAAAATGCTCACAAACCTGTTGATGAGGATATTGCCACCGCTGAGTCAGCAGTGCGAGTCTTGGCAATACATACCCAAGAAGATTGGGCGATCGCGATGGCAACTTGGCAACAGCTCATTAAAAGGTAGAAGGATAAAGGTTGAAGTTTCCTTGATCCTTAATCCTTTACCCTTTTTAGATGTCTAAATCTGTGAGGTTGAGTTTAGAACCGTAGGTTTCAATGAATTCCCGCCTTGGTGCAACGCGATCGCCCATTAAAATGGTAAAAATGCGATCGGCTTCGGCTGCATCCTGAATTTCGACTCGTTTGAAAGTGCGGGTTTCTGGGTTCATTGTCGTTGTCCAGAGTTGCGCTGGCATCATTTCCCCCAAACCTTTGAACCGTTGGATGGTGTAGTTAGCATTGTCGGGAAACTCAGCCAAACGCTGTCGCAGTTCGCGCTCGCTATAACAGTAGTAATAATTGCGTCCTCGCTCTACTTTATACAGTGGCGGACAAGCAATATATATGAAACCCTGTTCGATAAGCGATCGCTGATATCGATAAAAGAAAGTTAACAACAGCGTACGGATGTGCGCTCCATCTACGTCAGCGTCAGTCATGATGACTATGCGGTGATAACGCAGTTGGGTAGAGTCAAATTCATCACCTTTTACACCCAAACCGAGCGCCGTAATCAACGATTGAACTTCGTTGTTTTTGTAGATTTTGGCATCGTCGGTTTTTTCGATATTCAGGATTTTACCACGTAAAGGAAGGATGGCTTGAGTTCGGCGATCGCGTCCTTGTTTAGCGCTACCACCCGCTGAATCCCCTTCAACGATGAAAATCTCTGATTCGCTGGGGTCTCTGGAGCTACAATCAGCTAATTTACCGGGTAATGGAGAAGATTCTAGTACAGATTTACGGCGGACTAACTCCCGTGCATGACGCGCAGCTTCTGCGGCTTTGAAAGCTTGGATGGCTTTATCTAAAACAGAGTCGGCAACACCAGGACGAAATTCTAAGTACTCGGTGAGAACTTCACCAACTAGAGAATCGACAATTCCCCGGACTTCGGTATTACCGAGTTTGGTTTTAGTTTGTCCTTCAAATTCCGGGTCGGGGACTTTGACGGAAATCACCGCTGTTAAACCTTCGCGGACGTGTTCACCGCTGAGGTTGGGTTCGTTCTCTTTAATTTTATTACGCTTGCGGGCGATCGCATTCAAGGTGCGCGTCAAAACTGCCTTCAAACCCTCAAGGTGCGTACCACCATCAACGGTGCGAATATTATTGGCAAATCCTAATAAGTTATCCGTATAAGCATCTGTACACCACTGCAAAGCCACTTCGATTTGCACGTTGTTGCGTTCTCCCTGCACAAAAATAATTTCTTCATGCAGTGGCTGCTTGTCGCGGTTCATGTAGGCGATATACTCTTTGATACCACCTTTGTACTCATAGGTTTCTACTTTAGGTGTATCGCTTTTAAGTAATTCTAAACGGTTGTCGGTGAAGATAATTCTCACACCTGCATTCAGATATGCCAATTCCCGCAGACGACCTGATAAAGTAATGTAATCAAACTCAATACCCGTGGTAAAGATTTGCTCATCTGGCTTGAAGGTGATAGAAGTTCCAGTTTTATTAGCTTCTTCAGATGGATTGGCTATCAGTTCAGTGACGGGAATACCCCGTTCAAAGCGCTGGATGTGAACCTTTTTATCTCGCCAAACTGTTACTTGAATCGTTTCAGACAAAGCGTTGACGACAGAAATACCAACCCCGTGTAACCCTCCGGAAACTTTATAGCCCCCACCACCAAACTTACCGCCGGCGTGGAGTACCGTCATCACCGTTTCTAGTGCTGATTTTCCGGTTTGGCTGTGAATATCGGTGGGAATACCGCGACCGTCATCTGTGACGGTGACAGAACCATCGGCATTGAGATCAACCTCCACATGGGTGCAGTGCCCAGCTAAAGCTTCATCAACAGAATTGTCCACCACCTCGTAAACTAAATGATGGAGTCCCCGTGGTCCGGTAGTACCGATATACATCCCCGGTCGTTTGCGGACGGGTTCCAGACCTTCCAGAACTTGAATCTGATCGGCACTGTAATTGCTCGTCATAAAATTTCTCCTGATTCGTGGGGGTGAACTCGCTAAAATACATATAAAGTCAAATCACTCCAAAATTGTAACACAAAAGGCTTGGAGGCGACTCTAGGGCAATTAGATGATAAGTTTATATAGGGGATGTAGCTAGCCTAGTTTACTTTATAGATTGGCTTAGAGTTAGAGAACTCACAAAGCTCGATAATACATTATCGATGTGATAAGGGCGATCGCCCAGCAACTCGCAAAAGTGAGTATCGCTTGTGCCAAAATACCCAAACTCGAAAAAGAAGCGAAAAGGCTCCAAAATTATAGCATAAAAGCCTTGCTAGATAGGGGGGAGGTAAAAGAGCTTTCTTGAGATGAAGAATTAATTCCTTTCCCTTTATCCCTCCTCAAATTGCTAAATGCTCAATGACCTACTTTGACCAATGACCAAATTAATTGTAATTTGTGGAGCGACCGCAACAGGTAAATCGGGGTTAGCGTTATCTTTAGCGAGAAAGTTGGGTTCTGTAATTCTGAGTGCAGATTCCCGTCAAGTGTACCGTGAGTTTGATATTGGTACGGCTAAACCAACAACGGCTGAACAAAAGTTAGTGTCACACTATTTAATAGATATTTGCGCTCCGACAGACATCATGACGGTAGCAGATTACCAAGAGCAAGCACAAGCCTTAATTGCTTCTGTTGATACTACTCCACTATTGCTAGTTGGTGGTACTGGTTTATATATACGTTCTATTGTACAAGGAATGAAAATTCCCAGAGTTGCACCTCACAAAGAATTGCGATCGCAACTCGAATCTTTGGGTCAAATGCAACTTTACATCATGCTGCAACAAGTTGACCCAGTTGCAGCACAAAAAATTCATCCCAACGATACAGTGCGAACCTTAAGAGCATTAGAGGTATTTTATGTCACTGGTCGCCCTATTTCCCAACTGCAAGGAGAGAATCCACCAAATTATCCAATTTTGCAAATTGGTTTAGATTGCGATTCTCACTACTTAATACAGCGTATTGCCAAGCGTACAGAGCAAATGATAGCAGATGGCTTAGTAGCTGAGGTAGAGTATCTTTGTCATAAATATGGTGCTGAGTTATCTTTGTTAAACACATTAGGATATCAAGAAGTCAAACAATATTTAGCTGGAGACATATCTTTGGATAAAGCTCAAGAATTAACAATTTTACATACGCGACAATTTGCCAAAAATCAACGGACATGGTTTAAAGGATATCCACAAATCGAGTGGTTTGATGCAGATAATCCTAATTTATTAGAACAAGTATGGCAGCGAGCGCAGCTTTTTTTAACGACTTCTCAAGAATAAACTAAATTTGCAATACTTAATTTAAAAACATGATTAATCAATTGAAACTTTTATTAATACCTTCTTGTATTCTCAATATTTTATTTTTAATAATTTTCGCTTTATTTATTGCTGAAAAAAGTGGTGTTTTATATTCATTTAAGAAAATATTAAATATTTGGAAAAAAACTAAAAGTAAACATTTTAAATATCCCCCGTACTATTGGCATAAAAAAAGCCAATTTGAAAAACTACCTAAATCTCAATCGAATATAATCATGTTAGGTGATAGTATCACCGATGAAGGCGAATGGACAGAGTTGTTAGGATTAAATGTAAAAAATCGGGGTATTTCTGGTGATACAACAGAGAGAATATTACATCGGTTACATACAATATTAGAATCAGAACCAAAGCAAGTTTTTTTAATGATAGGTATCAATGATTTAATCAATGATAATAAATCGGTAACAGCAACTTTAGAAGAATATAAAAAAATCTTGCATAAATTTAAAGAAGAAACACCAAACACGAAAGTATTTGTGCAAAGTCTCTTACCTGTCAACAACAAAGTTTATTTGTATTGGGAAGATAATAAAAATATATTGAAACTTAACTCAGGCTTGAAAGAGTTAGTAAAAGAATTTAATTATGAATATATAGATATATTTTGTCTTTTCCTAGATTCAGATAATCAATTAGATACTAAATATACAGTAGATGGACTACATTTAAATGGTCACGCATACTTACTTTGGAAAGCAGTTCTAGAAAAATATATGGTGGAGCCGGAAGCAGAGAAAAGCTTGTAAACTGGATTTGTAATGTCTCTAAAGGCTGTTTGGCTCTACACCCCTAGTCAGCATTTCTGCTAGTAATTGAGCGCGTTGTTGCGCTTCAGAAGCGCTTTCATCACCAGTATATGCTTGGTAGGTTCGTAGTTTATTTAAAAAAAACGCTCCAAGTTCCCCCACAATTTGATACCCTAGCTTAAACAGATTTGGGAATGTTAAAAACGTGGACATTCAAATTGGGCGGGGTAAGACGGCTCGCAGAGCTTACGGAATTGATGAAATTGCCTTAGTCCCTTCAGGGAGGACACTTGATCCGAGTTTGGCAGACACCAAATGGCGTATTGGCAATATAGAGCGGGAAATCCCGATAATTGCTAGTGCGATGGATGGCGTGGTAGATGTCCGCATGGCTGTACGTCTGTCGCAGTTAGGAGCATTGGGGGTTCTCAATTTAGAAGGTATCCAAACTCGTTATGCTGACCCAGAGCCGATTTTAGATAAAATTGCTTCTGTTGGCAAAAATGAATTTGTTTCTTTAATGCAACAACTATATGCCGAACCAATAAAGCAGGAATTAATTGAACAACGTATTCAGGAAATTAAACGACAAGGCGGTATTGCGGCAGTAAGTGCTACTCCAGCAGCTGCGAGTAAATATGGTGCGGTGGTGGCGCAAGCAGGGGCTGATTTATTCTTTGTACAAGCAACCGTGGTTTCGACGGCACACTTGTCACCAGAGTCTATAGTTCCACTCGACTTGGCTGAATTTTGTCGCTCTATGCCCATCCCTGTGATATTAGGGAATTGTGTGACTTACGAAGTCACCTTAAATTTGATGAAAGCTGGAGCAGCTGCTGTGATGGTGGGAATTGGTCCTGGTGCGGCTTGTACCTCTCGTGGGGTATTAGGTGTGGGTGTGCCTCAAGCGAGTGCGATCGCTGACTGTGCAGCCGCTAGAGACGATTATCACCAAGAAACTGGTAATTATGTGCCCGTGATTGCCGATGGCGGTTTAATCACAGGTGGCGACATTTGTAAGTGCATTGCCTGCGGTGCCGATGGCGTGATGATTGGCTCACCCTTTGCTAGATGCGCCGAAGCCCCAGGACGAGGTTATCATTGGGGGATGGCGACTCCTAGCCCTCTATTGCCCCGTGGTACGCGCATCAGCGTCGGCACTACCGGCACTCTAGAGCAAATTCTCACCGGACCTGCGGCTTTAGATGATGGCACTCATAATCTTTTAGGAGCCTTAAAGACGAGTATGGGAACTTTGGGAGCTAAAAATATTAAAGAAATGCAACAAGTTGAAGTTGTGATTGCTCCTTCTTTATTAACTGAAGGTAAAGTTTATCAAAAAGCTCAACAATTAGGCATGGGTAAATAAAGCGGTTAGGGACGCTTGGACGCTTAGACTGGGGAATAGGTACTAGAAAATTTAACTAACCCAATAACCACTAACAGACGCTCCGGTTCCTCGCGTCTCTCCTAACAAACCAGAAATAAATTTTTTCAGTGACTCTTAAACAATCACTGGAAAAATCACATATGTCGCCTACAATGGAGGAAGCGGAGACGCATGTTTCCGTTCACTCCTCACACCACACTCCGCCCGGACTACTGTTCGGGCGGTTCCTTATGTATATAAAGCTATTAATTGGCAGCCAAAGCAAGCTCTTAGCTTTGTAATAAAGGTCATTTTGCCGACCGTCAAAACTTTTTTGTCAAGTCAGATATTAATAAAATCTACAGCTTCTTTGCAAATGTACATGCGACAATCCTAAGCGGTGGTTTTTGCTATGGTAGAATTTTCACGAAGCTCAGAAATATAATAGGCAAAGGTTTTTAGGCATGTCAGCAGCCGCACAAGTTTCGGATTCTACATTTAAGCAAGAAGTACTGGATAGCGAAGTTCCGGTTTTAGTTGACTTTTGGGCACCGTGGTGCGGTCCCTGCCGGATGGTAGCTCCGGTTGTAGAAGAAATCGCTCAACAGTATGAAGGTCAAATCAAGGTGGTTAAAGTCAACACCGACGAAAATCCGAATGTTGCCAGTCAATACGGCATCCGTAGCATTCCCACATTAATGATTTTTAAAGGTGGACAAAAAGTTGATATGGTCGTCGGTGCTGTACCGAAAACTACATTAGCTAACACTTTGGAAAAGTATCTTTGAAACTCAACCACTGGTAAACTTTTATTAAGTTGTCCATTTGGTCTGGTATTAGCTAAATTTTTGTTAACGATTTACTAAGACGCGAATTTTCGCGTCTCTAGAAAATCGTTTTCAATTGTAATGATTCTTAAGATTACTTTTGGTAAAGTAATTTTTTATTGCTCTAATATTTCTGCGAAAATCTTTTTTCAAAAGGGGGAGAGTTCAACCAAAATACAAGCTCATGTCAGATGCTTGGCTTTGATCAGCACTTCTTTGATGACCAGCGTCGTCGCCAGCGCCTTGGTTGATGGTAAACCAAAGGTGCTTTTTATTGTGAAATAGCGATGCTTTGAAAATAAGGGAAAGGAAAACCAGTCACTTGAACCTACTTCCAGAACAAGTGTAGTTTGGCATTTTCTTTCTACAGGCGAAGCCGTATTTGATAACAACATACCAAATCTGGGTAAAATATAGTGCTATTTTGGCGGCAGTTCTCATGACCTCCGAAACGTCATTCGACACATTAGACTCTCTCAAAGCGGATATCGCGCTCTTAATCGATCGCTTACCAACGTTAAAAAATCGGCAATTTATCAAACAGGCACTAGCGACAATAGTACGTCTGGGTGAAAGCGACATTGATCGTCTGGACTGGAAGATATTATCTGCCTCTTTAACAGACATGGAACGGGGTTTTGAACTGTTTCATGCTTATCGACACGTTCGCAAAGTAACCATCTTCGGCTCTGCCCGCCTTTCCCCAGAAAGCCCAGAATACCGCATGGCGGTTGAATTTGCTCGCTATGTCTCCCAGATGGGATTCATGGTGATGACAGGCGGTGGTGGCGGTATTATGCAAGCAGGTCACGAAGGTGCGGGGCGAGAAAATTCCTTTGGCTTAAACATTCAATTGCCGTTTGAGCAAGAGGCAAACCCGTTTATTGAAGGCGATCCAAAGCTGATTCACTTTAAGTATTTCTTCACCCGCAAGCTGTTTCTTCTCAAAGAAAGCGATGCTGTAGCTTTGTTTGCTGGTGGTTTTGGCACTCAAGACGAAGCTTTTGAGTGTATGACCTTGAGCCAAACGGGTAAGTTTGGTCCAGTACCTTTAGTTTTAATCGATCACCCTGGTGGCGATTACTGGCGGTCTTGGAGCGAATATATTGATAAGCAACTGGTGCAAAAAGGTTTAGTAAGTCCCGAAGACCCTTGTCTTTATACAGTGACAGATAACCTAGATGTAGCTTGCAATGCGATTACCGGTTTTTATCAGGTTTATCACTCCAGCCGCTATGTAGGCGATCGCTTAATCATCCGCCTCAAGACGGATTTATCAGATGCTGAAGTCGAGCAACTAAATGCTAACTTTAGCGACATCCTAGTTAAGGAACGGATTGAAAAAAGTCACGCTCTACCCCAAGAAGGGCAAGATGAAGCAGTTGGGCTACCTAGGCTCATTTTGTACTTCAATCAACGCGACTTGGGGCGCTTGTATCAAATGATTGCCGCAATAAATGCTCTAGGCACTCCTTCACCAGAGGATGCGGCTCATCCGGAAAGGAAGTAAGGATTGGGTCATGGGGCAATTTTGTTGAGGGGAAAGGGGAAAAGGGTAAAGGTATGGAAATAAAGCGCAAACTCAGCGGGGTCGGTTTCCGTCCCGTTGACGTTTGTAAGAAGAGTTATTTAAAAACGAATTCTGCATCTTTCTTCCCCTTTCCCCTTTCCCTATATTTTTTTGTGCTTAAAGTCATGAAAAAGTGGTAGAAATTTTAGAAGTGTAAAGGTAGTAACTAAAACAATGTTATCCATCCTACCTATAGATATCAAAAATACCAGTTATTATGACTCAATGCTGATTAGCATAAAAAAGCTTTGTATATTAGCACAGGAAATAGATTAGCACGTCCTAACAGGGGAATAAAGAATGCTGGAGTTATTGGGTTCAGGTTTAGTTACGCTTTGGCTAGAAATGGCAGGGGTACAACTCAAGCCTTTAAATGGTTTAGATGCATTGGCTTGGCAAAGTAGCCCAGGCTTGGTTCTTGCCCCCGATCCAAATCCAGCTGGGGCTATTACAGTTCAAGAATACTTAAAAACACTGGTAACATCAAAGCTAATAGATCCGAAGTTGACAGAAAGTCAAGGGATTTGGATGCAGTCAGGACCGATGCTTATGGCTAATCACCAAGGTACTACTCCTCTACCTGCGGCTTCGTTAACAAAAATTGCTACATCTTTAGTTGCTTTGAAAACTTGGGGACCAGACCACCAATTTGATACTTTGGTCAGCACAACAGGATCAATACAAAATGGAGTTTTACAAGGTGATTTAGTAATTGCTGGTGGTAACGATCCGATGTTTGTTTGGGAGGAAGCGATCGCGCTTGGTAATACTCTCAACAAAATGGGAATCAAGCAGGTAAAGGGAAATTTGGTTATTACTGGGAATTTCATGATGAATTTCCAGCCTAATCCGATAGTAGCAGGTCAAACGCTTAAGCAAGCACTAAATCACACCACTTGGTCGCGTCCTGCTAATTACGTATACTCAATTATGCCCAAGGGAACTCCGAAGCCTCAAGTTGTCATTGCGGGTACTGTGAAATTAGATCCGCAGTTAAACTCCCAACAAACCGTGCTGTTGCGTCACCGTTCTTTGCCTTTAAAGCAACTGATCAAGGAAATGAACGTTTTCAGCAATAACGAGATGGCACAGATGCTGGCAGACTCGGTAGGAGGAGCGCAGGTAGTACAATTAACAGCTGCCCAACTTGCTAGAGTACCGCAGTCAGAAATTCAGTTAATCAATGGTTCGGGACTCGGACCCGAAAATCGCATTTCCCCCAGAGCAGTCTGTGCTATGTTGATGGCGCTGCAACGAGAAGCACTCTTCCATCAATTGAGTTTGTCTGACTTGTTGCTCACCTCCGGATTCGATCATCGTGGGACAATTCACGGCAGACACATGCCCACTGCAACTGTATTTAAAACTGGTACTCTCCGAGATGTCAGTTCTTTGGCTGGAGTAATTCCCACACGCGATCGCGGTTTGGTTTGGTTCGCTATTCTTAACCGTGGTAACAATGTATCCGGTTTTCGCGCTGGACAAGACCAATTTTTGCAACGTCTTGTACAGAAATTGCAAGTAGCACCAGCCCTTCCCACCGCTATTACTCCCCACTCAACTATTAACACAGGACCCGAATTGGGTTCAGTCAGTCGCAATGAAATTGTGTATGGGGGATAGTTGTTAGTTGATATTTGTTCTTTGGTGGTTGATAGTTGTTGGTTAAAAAAAATTACTCCAAACTCAAAACTCCAAACTCCGCGCCTTTCGTACAGACGTTCCGGCGGAACGTCTCTACCGCGCCTCCGCTCCTCCTAACTCCTAATTTTTTGCTGCTGGATCTTAAGGGATAATTTCTGTAACTACTCTACCACCAGAGGTATTACCACCACTGACGGTAATGTTTTCTGTTTGCAAGTTACCGACGGCTTTGTCACCGTTAAAAGTTAATGGTGGGTCAACTTGTCGATAAACTACATTGCCCTGAGCTTCAACTAATTTATTCTCAAGATACCAAGTTAATGTATTAGATTTAATAGCCTGACGACGCTGCCCTATGGCGTTAACATTGCCTGTTAAATAAACTGTTTTTTGCGCTATTTTCATTTGCGCTTTATTAGCAGTCACAAGAACATTTTCGGCGCGATGGAAGACACGCACGGGTGCATTTGTATTGACTGTTTCTGCGTTCAAATTCCAAGTCATAGAATTACTAGCTATTTGGATTGGCGGATCTAGTAATTCTACTTGGGCATTTTTGTTGAGGGTAGCAATTTTAGTTTTTAAGTTAAATTCGGCAGAATCTCCTCTACCGCGATCGCTGACTAAATTATCTTTGTAGCGGTCGAATTCTACAGGGCGATCGGCGATTAATTTGTCTTGTTTAATTTGCCAAATCAAATGCTCGCTTCGCATTTGCACTTGCGGATCAACAGAATTTGCTATTACCCCTCCAGAAAAATCTATGCGTTGTTCGCGGGTTTTGACTCGCGCTTCCTGCGCTACCGCTTGCAATTGTTGATGCGTTCCGTTTAGTTGGTTGCGGACAATCAATAAATCTTCTTTTGGGCGCCATTCTAATTCATTACCTTGTAGCACAATGCCATTGCGAGGATCTGTGGCGATAATTTTTCCCTTGAGAAACAGCTGCTTACCATCCTGATCTATGTCTGCTACATCTGCTTTTACTTGATAAACAACTTTACCATCTTGGTACAGTTCGGCATAAGGATTTTCCGCTTGACCAATTTGTTTTTCTTTAGTGTATTTTGCATGGTTGGCTCTAACTCGCCAAACTGGTCGTCCAACCTCGTCTGCTTGTTCTAAATCCACATTAAAAAAGGTCAAATTGCTATCCGAGTTTTTGGATGATGAACCCGAATCTGCTGACTTGGAATCTGTAGGCTTTTGACCCCCACAAGCAGTTAAACCCATTACCAACAAAAAGGTAATGGGTAAGAGGAGGAAGTGGAGGAGGGGGGAAGGGGAAGACAAGGAAGAAATTTTTCCAAGTCGTCCTCCTTGTCTTCCTTGTCTCCTTATCCCCTTGCGCCCTTGTCCTCCCTGTCTCTCCAATTCCTTGTCTCCCTGTCGATACTGTTGTTGCTTCACTCTTGAATTTCTACATGTCCGTCAATCTCTCCGGAATCTTCTAAAAAACCGATACCAGATAAGGGACGATATGGATAGCTTTGGCGAGGAGTTTTTTGAATGTCTTCTTTGATGGCTTCTAGGTCGATGTAGCGATCGCTTACATTAATTAAACTGTCGCTGGTCATTGAGCGCAAACTCACCACTTCTACGCGCACCCCACGATAGCTGACTGAATTGACTGCGTAAGCCAAATCTCCATCGCCACTTACTAAGACTGCTGTATCATATGAATCTACCAATGCCATCATATCTACAGCAATTTCCACATCTAGGTTGGCTTTTTTTGAGCCATCTGGTAACTGCACCAAATCTTTAGCAATTACTCGATACCCGTTGCGACGCATCCACAACAAAAACCCTTGTTGTTTCTCGTTTGTCCGGTCTACACCTGTATAGAAAAATGAGCGCAACAATCTAGATCCACCCGTCAATCGGCATAAAAGTTTCGTGTAATCTATTTCTATTCCCAGTTGCAGCGCTGCGTAAAATAGATTTGAACCATCAATAAAGATAGCAACACGACCGCGATTTTCCAAAACTTGTTCTGGTGTAAAGATTGAGTCGTTTTCCAAGTTATTCAACATTGTTGTCATACCTCAATTTTTATCCTTGTAATAATTGATACTAATTTATCTTTTTTCTTCAGAAGTCAGAGCTGCTTATAATAAGCTTTCGAGCTTATCAATTAAACCCCGCTAATTTTGCTCACAAAAGAAATTGAAAAAACTAATCGTTTTTTGGCAGTTCGATTCGTTGAAAAATTGGTTTTGGTGTACCCAGTTTTTGTTCATTGCTGAGTACTCCCCATGTTGAATGGGTCGCAAAAGGTGCAGCAGTTGAACTTTCTATTTGCTGATTAAACTTGATTCCGAAGCCCAGTTGTTGATAAATATCGCTACTGATATCCGGAATAATTGGGGACAACAAGTAAGCTGCTAGCCTGACTGATTCTAGAACCGCATAGAGTACTTGCTCTAGCGTCTGCGTTTCCCCTTGCTTATACAATGTCCAAGGTGCTTGATCATCGATAAACTTATTGCTGGCTCGCACCAGAGTTAAGATAGATTCGCAGGCTTGATTAAAAGCTAACGCTTCATAAGCATTTTTTACCTGTTTGCCTAAATTTAAACCAATAGCTTTCAAGGGATTTTCATCAGTGATATCTTCATTTGTAATTGACGGTACATTTCCAGCGCAGTATTTTTTCACCATGTTCAAAGTACGATTTAGCAAATTTCCTAGATCGTTTGCCAAATCTGCATTCAAAACATTGATGAATCTAACTTCATTAAAATCGCCATCTTTGCCAAATTCGATTTCCTTAAGGAAGTAATAACGAACTGCATCTGCACCATAAGTTTTAACTAAAGCCACGGGATCGAGAGTATTACCAAGGGTTTTACCCATTTTCTGATTATCTTTGGTCAAGAAACCGTGTCCAAATACTCTTTCTGGTAGTGGCAAATTGCCTGACATTAACATTGCGGGCCAGTAAACTGCATGAAAGCGGAGGATATCCTTACCAATTAAATGCAAGTTTATTGGTATCCATTTGGATAAAGCATTTTCTAAAGTCGGTTCTGCGTCTGCTTCGTTTAAGGCAGTTATGTAACCCAGCAGCGCATCAAACCAGACATAAAGGGTTTGTTTGGGGTCAACTGGTACTGCAAAACCCCAGTCCAGATTTACCCGTGATATAGAAAAGTCCTGCAAACCTTGATTTACAAAGTTGAGGACTTCATTTCGACGGCTTTCTGGTTGAATAAAATCTGGTCTGGACTGGTATAATTCTTGAAGTTGGCTTTGATATTTGGATAAGCGAAAGAAGTAGTTTTGCTCGTCTCGCCACTCGACTTCTTTGTTGGTGTGGATAGGACAGCGGTGTCCTTCTAACAAATCCCGTTCTTCTTTAAATTCTTCACAGGAAACGCAATACCAGCCTTTTTGTTGTCCCTGGTAGATGTCACCTGCTTCCCAAACTCGCTGGAAGAATTCTTTGACGATCGCTTCATGACGCAAATCGGTAGTCCGAATAAAGCGATCGTATTGAATATTTAACAATTCCCACAGAGAAACAAAACTCGGCACAATTCCATCGCAGTATTCTTGTGGGTTAAGCCCTTTACTTTCTGCGGAGCGCTGAATTTTCAGTCCATGCTCATCTGTACCTGTAATCAGCAGTACCGGGTGTCCTAATAGTCTTTGGAACCGTGCTACCACATCCGCTGCGATCGTTGGATAAGCGCTGCCCATGTGGGGTAAATCGTTTACATAATATAGCGGTGTTGTTAGTGCAAAGGTCTTTTCTGTATCCACTCTTTTATCTTGCAAAATCAAAAACAACTTGTTAAAACTCTTTTGTAACGAACTTATGTGTTTAAAACTACGTTATTATATAATATTGTTACCAGATTCTAAAATAACATTTTAATATTAGCAAATTTCTTTGCTAGGCGATTGTTCGCTCCATAAGCATGAATGCAGCACTTTTTTTCTTGAAGAATTATGACCAAATAAATCTCAAGCAAGAAAAATCAAGACTGAAAACTAAGGATTAATTTGCTACAAGCCCTATCCCTTTATTGATGGGCTATTTTATTGTTTATACTCAGAGCCTTCAGTAAATAAACTTTTTTTCACTATTTATTGTGGCTGAAAATAGCACGCATAAGTTCTAAGAAAAGTTTAACTGATTGTGTAAATCAGACATTTCTATCTTAAGACGGTCGTTGTTATAGTAAAGAAATGTAAAACTTATCTCAGAAAAAATGCAGTATTTTCTTAAAAATATATTGACTAAAGTATGAGTGTAAATAGCCCTCTGGATATTTCTCGCTCGTTTCTAGCGACAATCTCAACAAAAATGTTTCGCTATTACGAGGATCGCATTCCCCAAGATGCCAGTGTCTTGGTGGTGAGCAATCATCGCAGCTTTATGGATGCACCAGTTTTAATGGAGGCGTTGTCAAATCCAATTCGCTTTGCCTGCCATCATTGATATGGGGCAAGTGCCAATTATGCGAGAGATTGTCACGGGACAATTGGGCTGTTTTCCCTTAGAAAGTCCAGAAAACCGCCAACATAGCTTCTTTCAGCAGTCTCAGAGGCTTTTGCAGTCAAAGCAGATGGTGGGGGTTTTTCCCGAAGGAACTAAACCAATGGTGAAATTTACTCCTGCGAATCAAGTGGGGGAATTTCAAAGAGGATTTGCTCATTTGGCATTGCGATCGCAAGTTGAGGATTTGGCAATTTTGCCGATCGCGATCGCTTCTTTAGAAGAAATCAGCACTTCTGCTTTACCCTTAAAAGTGTTGAGTTTGTTTGACCCTTCAGAACCTTTATTCAATCAACCGGGTTTGCATCCTTTGGTGATTTATCGTCGCCTTGCCGTGTTAATTGGTCGTCCCTATTGGATTATGCCGCAACATAAGGAAAAATACCAGGGCAAACAAGGCAAAAAAGTTGTAGCCGAATTGACAGAACACTGTCATGGTGAAATTGCTAAATTGTTGCGTGAAGGTTGTTATTAAAGAGGGGGAAAGGGGAGGCAGTGCGGTCTTGGGGTCTCCCCAAGTGGAGCATCTGCCGTGAAAGGCAAAGGGGGAAAGGGTCAGAAAAATAAACAGGAGTGATTTAAATAACTCTTCTTACAAACGTCAACGGGACGGTACAGTCCACCGCTGAGGCAGAGCGCTTTATTTCTATACCTTTTCCCTTTACCCTTTCCCCTTTCCCCCTCTTAAAAAAGCCCATTAAACAATTGCCGAATTGACTAATGACTACTCAAAAAGTTGATATAAAGCCGTGTTTTCTAACACCTAAAAAACTAAAGCCAGAGTATCCCCTCTTAGTATACTTACCAGGTATGGATGGAACTGGTCAACTATTGCGAGCGCAAACCGCCGGTTTAGAAGCCGGCTTTGATGTGCGTTGTCTTGCGATACCACGAGAGGATTTAACTAGTTGGGACGATCTGACTAGGAACGTATTGGACTTAATTGATGGAGAATTGGAAAAAAGTTTTCCTAGACCAGTTTACTTGTGTGGTGAGTCATTTGGGGGTTGTTTGGCGATGAAAGTGGCGATCGCTTCACCGAAGTTATTTAAGCGAATAATTCTCATTAACTCCGCTTCTGCTTTTAATCTTCGTCCTTGGTTAAATTGGACATCGCAACTAACCAACATCGTACCGGGATATCTTTATGATGTTGGTGCGTTGGGGCTATTGCCATTTTTAGCATCTTTGGGGAGAGTTGATCGAAGCGATCGCCAAGAACTCCTCAAAAGTATGCGATATGTACCACCAGAAACCGTCCTCTGGCGGATATCATTATTACGAGACTTTAACGTTGATGATAAACAGTTACGCACCTTAACTCAACCAATTTTGGTAATTGCTGGTGGTGATGATCGCCTTTTACCTTCTGTGACTGAAGCTCAACGTTTAGTTAATATCTTACCTAACGCAAAAACGGTAGTATTGCCTCATAGCGGACACGCATGTTTGTTAGAAAAAGATATTTATCTTTATGATATTATGAAAGAAAACAACTTTTTAGAAAATATTCATGAATCAGTTACAGAGTTAGAAAGTAAGTGATATATTTATGATTAAAATGATTTAATTTAAGCAAAAAATCATTTAAAGAAGCTTTTTCCAAAAGTTATCATAACCTTAAATATTTACAAATAAAAATTAAATATAACTGAATAAAACGATGAATATAAAACTTGTTGAATCATGATTAGAAGTAATTTTTGCTTTACCAACAGAAGAACGTTTATTGCTAGAAAAAAAGTTATTTGAAAATATTACCTATCCTTCTAATAATGAAATTATGCATCTTGCTGAGAAAGGAAAAGTATTTGACTTTTTGCATGATGAACCGGATCTATATTCTTTTGAAGACGGAGAACCTCTTTAGTGAGACTCCATAAAGGATATATGAGGCGATAATATAAATTACTCCTTTACCGGTGGAAGAATACCGAAATATTTTTTTATCTCACGCTCCAGACGCAGAGGGACAGAGAAAGAAAAGATAGGTAATTTTAGAGCGGGAAGGGAGTAACGCACCTTTGATTTTACTAATTTTTAATGGATTAATACAGTTATTTAGATGAGAGAATAGTTAATTTAAAATTAACGACTGACCCTTACAGAGAGATGTCAAACACCTCGGCTTCCGGCTACAAGTTGAATATAAACACTTGTAGGATGTCGTTGAGTAATGAAAGACAAATCCCAAATAAAAATCGAAGTTAATTCACCACAGTCATCAGAAATAGAAATTAAGGCGCATTCCGAAGAAGATACACCATCTGTATTAGAATCGTTTGCTAAGTCTGTAGGTGGTGCAGTTGGAACCGCAGTCGGGGTAGGATCGGCATCTGTAGAAATAGCAGTAGGCTTGGGAGAAGTTGCCGCAAAACAAACACACAAGTTAATTGAACAAGCAACTCACACTGCCGGAGAGGTAGTCACTCATCTTGGTGATAACTGGCTAATTAGAAAACTAGCTGGAGTATTAAATCTCAATTGGCTGATTGGTGTAAGTGACAAAGTTGATTTAGCAAAAGCGGAAGCGGAAGTAAAACTGCTACAGCAACAGCATCCCCAAGAATCACCCAGCCAAATTGCCCATCGGATTATGCTGGATAAAGCAACTAAATCAGGGGGAATCGGGTTAGCAACTAGTATTTTACCAGGTCAAGCATTGGCGCTGTTTGCAGTTGATTTGGCAGCAACAACGCAATTACAATCAGAAATGCTTTATCAAATTGCATCTGTCTATGGGCTGGATTTAAAAGACCCGGCACGCAAAGGTGAAGTTTTAGCGATTTTTGGTTTAGCTTTTGGTGGTAGTCGTCTTTTGAAAGCTGCGGGATTAGGTTTGCTGCGAAATGTACCTTTTGCGGGTGCGGTGATTGGTGCTAGTTCTAATGCGACGATGATATATTCATTGGGATACGCAGCTTGTCGATTTTATGAAGCAAAGCTGGATGAATCGACTTCGTTGACTTCGGAAACAACACTTGCAGAGTTAAAGAAACAAAGCGAAAATTATTTAGAAAAAGCGATCGCTCAAGAAGCGATTATGGATCAAATTCTAGTTCACATGATCCTCGCTAGCCATCCAAATCAGACTTGGGAAGAAATTTTACCGCAGTTGCAAGCATTAAACCTCAGTCCAACATCAATAGATGCGATCGCGCAAAACATCAAATCACCCCA
>JBPCQW010000474.1:0-14475 GCA_050997715.1 Hassallia sp. | reverse complement strand
GCTTTAGCCTGAAGTACATCTTCGCGGGTCACAGTACATCGCTGCCGTCTTATATTCTGTGCCTGAATTCGAGGCATTGATTCATCTGCAAAGCAGAGGATGTCAGCAATATTAATAACTAAAAATCCCCCTGGTTTAAGCAGAAATTGATGGTGGCGAATCACTGCTCTAAGTAGCTCAATCCATTCTTCATAAGACAAGTATTTTTCATATTGCTTCCCGACAAAGTAAGGTGGAGACCACACACTGCAAGCAATAGAGTTTAACTCCACCTTAGCTAATAAATCGCGTGCATCGCCAAGATGAATTTTATTGATAGCTAATTTCATCACAACTCTAAACTTTAATAATGCTATCTAAAGATAGCATGAACAGCAGGAAGTATCAATAGACATGATTCTCCTTGTTGGGGTTGGGCAAAGCCGATGTTAATGCGGTTGCGTTATTTACGGAAAAATCTCAAAACTAAAGTTTAGACTAGAAAAGATCGCCATCATTAGCGATCCCCTACGTTCTCATCAGCACAATCTATAAAGTAATAGTTGCAATATTCTTCACGATTTGTTACAAAAATACAAAGAACTTCTAGAGACGCAAAACAACATGTTCGGCGGAATTACTGGTTTAAAAGATCCCAAAGGCACAGATTGGGGAGAGCGGATGCTCAATACTGTAGCTAGCCAAACGATTCGCCATCTGTTTTCCCAAAGCGAATCAGTAGAAGTCTTTGTGCGCTGCTATCCCTCCAGCAAACTGTTGCAAGGCAGCATTGATAGCTTTAAAATGAACGGTCGTGGTGTAGTTATTCGCAAAGATTTCCCCGCAGAGGAAATTTCTGTGGAAACTGACGCTGTTTCGATTGATTTTAGCTCGGTTTTGGCTGGTAAACTAACTCTCAAGCAACCGACTCAAGCGATCGCTAAAGTCGTTTTATCAGAAGAAGGGATTAATTACTCTTTTAAAGCAGAACTGGTTAAAAAACGCTTGTTAAACCTTACCGTACCAGCTTTAACTGAATTATCTGGCGGTAAACCGGTATCTTTCCCGGAAATTCAAGTAGAATTACTGCCAGAAAATCGCCTACGGATTTTTGCCAAGGCTGATTTAGGCGATGAAGAACTTGTACCTTTGGATATGACTGTAACTATAGCCGTTGAAAGACGTCGGCGTGTTTCTTTTAAAGATCCGCAAATTGAACTTGACTCTGTACCAGAAGCGCAAAAGGAAATATCTAAAACCTTGAGCGTAGCATTAGCGGAAATTTTGGATAATATGGTCGATTTAGATCGCTTTGATTTGGATGGAATAAAAATGCGACTTAACCGTTTAGAAACTGAAGGTAAAAACTTAATTTTTAGTGGTTATGCTGAGATTGAGCGCATCCCACGTACTGGTTAATAGGAATTTCCAATTTTAGATTCAATTAAACGCCGTCTAGATGATTCTAGGCGGCGTTATGATTAATTTTATCGCAAGAGGCACAACCTCATATAGTGAGTAAAGCGATCGCTTCAGGCTATCCCACCATTCACACGAATATTTTGCCCTGTTATCCATCTTGCTTCATCGCTAGCAAGAAACGCTACCACGTCTGCAAGGTCTTCCACTTGTCCCAATCGTCCTAATGCTGCCATTTGCGCGAAATGGTTTATTTGTTCTTCTGTCTTACCTTCTCTGAAAAGTTCTGTATCGGTGGGACCCGGAGAAACCACATTTACTGTAATATCCTTTGTGCCCAACTCTTTAGCGAGTACCCGCGTCATTTGTTCAACAGCACCTTTGGTTGCTACATAAGCACCATATTTAGGCAACATCATCGCTGTAGTTGATGAGGAAAAGTTGATAATCCGTCCCCCATTTGCCATGCGTTGTGCAGCTTGTTGGCAAGCAAAATACGTGCCTTTGACATTAATGGCAAAAATCTTGTCGAAGTCTTCTTCTGTAACTTCGGTGGTTAATTTATAAAAGGTGATGCCGGCATTGTTGACCAAAATATCGACTTTACCAAACCGCTCAATTGTTTGGTCGAAAAGATTCTGAATATCAGCCACTTTGCTAACATCCGCTTGTACAGAAATAGCTTGTACTTGAAGCTTTTCGATTTCTGTAACAACTTCCTGCGCTTTGTCTGCATTAGCTGCGTAGTTAACGACAACAGACGCACCGTTGCTAGCTAATTTGAGTGCGATCGCTCTTCCAATTCCCCGCGATGCACCCGTAACGATCGCCACTTTTCCAGTTAGAGATCCCATATTATCAGTGTCAAATTCAAAATCAACTTAATTGTAGGGCAGGCAAGATACCTACCCGACAATAGCATTTTTAAACGCAAAGGGACGCGAAGGTAAACGCAGAGGGACGCAAAGTCTTAGTTAAATATTTCGCGATTAAATGCGTGCAATGCGTGTAATTATTTCATAATTCAGGAAAAGGGCAAGGAGAAGAGTTAAAAAATGAAAATATTTCTTACTTTTCCCCTTTATCCCAATTTTGACATTAACCCAAATCAAAAAGCAGGATTTCTGCACCTACTTGGGTGCTGATTTCGAGTTGTTCTTCAACGCTAATTTGTACACCATCACCTGCTCTAAGTTCTTCACCATTTAAAGTTGCTATACCTTGGGCTATTTGTAACCAAGCATAACGATGTGGTTGAACGTGATAATTTACCACATCACCAGGTTCTAAAATAGATGTGTACAAATCAACATCTTGATGAATTGTTACAGCACCATCGCGTCCATCTTTAGCCGCAATTAAGCGTAGTTTTCCGCGCTTTTCTTCAATAGGAAAAGCTTTTTGTTCATACCTTGGTTTTAAACCTTGCTTATCAGGCAGAATCCAGATTTGCAGAAAGTGTACTGGCTCAGTTTGGGAATGATTATATTCGCTATGGGTGATACCAGTACCAGCACTCATAACTTGCGCTTCACCGGGAAGAATCACCGAACCCGTACCCAAGCTATCTTTATGCTCTAGCGCACCTTCTAGGACATATGTGAGAATTTCCATATCCCGATGACCGTGAGTACCAAAACCAGCACCAGGAACAACGCGATCGTCATTAATTACCCGCAGAGAGCGAAATCCCATGCGATTCGGATCGGAAAAATTTCCAAAAGAAAATGTATGGTAACTATCCAACCAACCAATTTTACTTTGACCGCGTGCGTTTCTATCGTGAATTAGATGGGTAACAGTATTTTGAGACATACATCTACCTTCTTTTTGATGGTTATTTATCTTAAAAAACAAGCTTTTTCGTTAACAACTCACACCTCAGCTAAGTCTTGAAATTGATATTTTTTTAACCTGGTTGTTAACTATCTCAATAGTAACGGATGTATATATAAAATGAAAAGTACGCACTTAAAAGTAACGTACTTACCAAAAGGATACTATATGTAATTATTGGTTGATAGCTGTCAAAACTAACAACTAACAATTCAACTTATCCAGCAAGAACTGTTTGTTGAGTTTTAGTAGTAGCTGAGACACCGTTACCATTTCCATTTCCATTTTCTGCGTTTGTAACTACTGCTGCTTGCAGATGAGCATCTAAGAACCACAGTCGTTTGTCAATGGTGCGAGAAACTTCAGTATAAAGGTCTGCGGTGTCAAGATCGCCCAATTCGTCGGTTTTGTCGATCGCTTCTCTCAAATGCTTGGCATAAGGTGCAAAACGATCTGCCAAAGCTGTCACATGCTCCATTCCTGCCAAAATATCGGTAGGATATTCTGGTAAAATCGAATTAGCAGCAGCCATGCGAGCAGTTCCCATTGCATATCCACCCAAAGCTGTTACCCGTTCGGCAATCATATCAACGTACTCTTCCAGTTCGCCGGCGATTTCGTCAAATAATTCGTGCAACTGATAAAAATCAGTTCCTTTGACGTTCCAGTGCGCTTGTTTGACTTGGGTTTTCAAATCAGAGGTAGCTGCCAAAGTTTTGTTGAGGAGTACAACGATCTGCGATCGCGCTTCAGCAGGAATATCAATACGGGTGGGGTAAAGACGAGATGAAAGATTGTTGTCGCTCATGGTTCTATCTTGTTGGGTCGATGAAACTAGTCTACAGCTACTAGTTAAGGACACAAAACTCCCTACCGATAGATGGAATTAATCGGTTTGTAAATTATTGTTACCTTAATTCAAAATTTGTAAACCTGCAATTAGCCTGCTCAATGACGATGATTTTCAATAGTGCTGAATGTACCACCAAAAAGGCGATCGCGTATCATTTCGCTGTGTAAGAAGTCATGGGGAAAACCAAGTTCGATTTGGCTAACTTCGTTCAGACGTTGCAGATGTTCTGGTGATAAGCTGACATCTAAACAAGCTAAGTTATCTTGAAATTGCGTTAACTTACGGGCACCAACAATCGGAATAATCACACCATTTTGATGACGCAACCAAGCGAGTGCAACTTGTGAAGGTGTCTGTCCAATTTCTTCGGCAACTTGAGTCACAACTTCAGCGATCGCTAAATTGCGTTCCGAAATATTTCCCCCTTCTGGACTTGCCAATCGTCCCTGTTCACCGTTGCTACTAGGCTTATTATACTTACCTGTCAGCACACCACCACCCAAAGGCGACCACGGTGTAACTGCCATATCAAAGGCTTTTGCCATTGGTAACAAATCCCTTTCTGGTGTGCGCTGAAGCAAATTATACTCAATTTGCAAAGCGACAAAAGGTGTCCAGCCATAAAATTGCGCCATTGTGTTGGCTTGTGAGACAATCCAAGCGGGTGTGTCTGAAATACCAACGTATAGTATTTTACCTTGACGCACCAAATCATCAAGCGATCGCATGACTTCTTCAATCGGTGTCATGAAGTCCCAAGCGTGCAACCAAAATAAATCAATATAGTCAGTATTCAAGCGTTTTAAACTGCCTTCTAACGAATGCACCATATTCTTGCGATGGTTGCCACTGCTGTTAGGATTACCAGTGCGATCGTTCATCTGTAAAGGAAAAGAATATTTTGTCGCAACTACAAAACGTTCTCGTTCCTTAGCGATCAACTCACCAACGATTTTCTCGCTGGTACCATCGGTGTAGCCATTAGCAGTGTCAATAAAATTACCTCCAGCTTCCACAAAGGCATCAAAAACCTTTTGGCTTTCGTCTTTGGATGCACCCCAACCCCAATCTTCACCGAAAGTCATTGTTCCCAAGCAGAGTTCAGAGACTCTCAAACCGCTTTTGCCTAAGAGTTTGTATCTCATGACTATTTATTCACTTGCTGAAATTAAAGTTTATCGATGACCCATACTATTGTCTAGCAAATCGGTGCTAAAAATACCAAAATCTTACTTTTTAGTGGGAGATTAATCAGTATAGGTTAGGGAAATAATTTTCATACTTAGGCAGTATTGACAGAATACCATCAACCCGAAAATTAATTTCACAACCTAATAGCGTCTCTTCTATTAAAATAGACTGAAAACTTTGAACAGTAAGCATTTAGTCCTCTGAAGAGGACTTTAGCTATGAGCCTGAAATTTCAATCTCAGGCGGGTTATCGCAACAGATGGAAGATATTAAAATATAAATATAGACTAGTATTTAAAAAACAATCTGCTACTTTTATGAATTATGACGTTATCTACGACGGGAATTGCAATCTTTGCGTTACTTTAGTGCAACTGTTGGAAACTTTAGATCAAGGCAAGTTGTTTCGCTACACCTCTATGCAAGATGAGCAAACACTTCAAAAGTGGGGAATCACCCCTATTGATTGTGAACAGGGAATGATTTTGATTGATGAAAATGCACCGGAAAGACGCTGGCAAGGAACTGCGGCAGCGGAAGAAATTGGGCGATTATTGCCGCTAGGTAGCGTATTTGTGGATGCTTATCGGGCATTACCAGGAGTAAAATGGGTAGGCGATCGCTTTTACGAACAAATTCGCGATAACCGCTATACTTTATTTGGTAAACGTTCTAGCACCTATGAATCAGGGTATTGTGCTGATGGTAGCTGTCGAAAATAGTTGCTAGTAGTAAGGGCTTCAGCCCTTTCAAATATGAGCGGTGAACCGCTCACTACGAACTTACTTATCACTTTGCTGATTAAATACTTCTAAAATGTGTCGGCAAAACTGTTTTAGCTTTTCCTCTATTTCAGGGGAAGGTTCAGATATACCAACACAACTCCAATTATCCACCGTCGAAAGTCGCCACACTTCACCGCGATGGTCAAATCCTGCTACTTCCACACCGATCGCTCGACGTAAGTTATTTATCGGATCTTGATAAAATCGGATTTGAATTAGTATACTACGGCTCCGCCAAGATTTGCTAATACCAGGAAAGTGAAAGCCGATATCTATCGAGTCTGGATCAACTAATTCCCTGGTTTCTGGGTCATTCTTCCAAGGTTTGAGATCCGATTTCGCATCAGGAAACTCAAATTTGAACAAGTTAACTACCGTTGCAATGTTGCTCGCAAGTTCAACGTTTGTTGCCTGTTCAGATGCATTCACGCTCATCCACTCCTATTTATCTGTTTTGTATAGGGAATTATCGAATAATAGCAATTTGCATCTAATAGCAATTTGCATCTAAATGCATTTATGCGATCGCCAATAAAATAGTAAATCAAATAGCAGTTACAATAAATGGTATCACTATTTGGTTGTAAATATTGCGATGGAACGCGAAGCCGTAACAATCCGTTTTCCGGCTGACCTGCTTGCTAAAGCTAAGAAACTAAAATTTGTCAGCGAATCCTTGAATGATTTAGTAGTTGAGGCTTTGGCTCGTGAAGTGCGACACCGGAGGGGATGGGCAGCTCATCAACGCATTATAGACCGCAGCGAAACCATCAAAGCCAAAACAGGAATACAACCGACTTCTAGCGATTTGATTCGCAGTTTTAGAGAAGGTGAAAAGCGACGTGACTAGAGTGTTGTGCTTAGATACTAGCGTTTGGATTCCCTACCTTGTACCAGAAATTTATCAACCAGAAGCCAGAATTCTTGTAGAAGAAGCATTAAGCCTCAATCTTAGATTAGTGGCTCCAGCTTTTGCTTGGGCAGAAGTTGGCTCTGTGTTGCGAAAAAAAACCCGGATACAAGTCATCACCACAGAGGAAGCACAAGGTTTTTTTGAGGACTTTTGCGAACTTCCCATTGATTACATTGAAGCAGAAGCAATTAGGACAAAAACCTGGGAAATTACCGAGCAATATAAGTTACCTACGCTGTATGATGCCGCATTTTTAGCTTGCGCTGAGAGTATATCTGCGGAGTTTTGGACGGCTGACGCAGCACTTGTCAAGCAACTCATACCTCGACCCGCTTATCTACGAGAGATGGGAAAGATGTAAAAACAAGTTGTACGACTGTTAGCGATAATCCACGTTCCTAAGCAAAATATAAACAATGCTGCAAATTTCCAATCAAGTAATCATCCCTGACAGCGATATCGAGATTAGTGCTATTCGTTCCCAAGGAGCAGGAGGTCAAAATGTCAACAAAGTCTCCACTGCGATACATTTGCGCTTCAACATTGGTGCTTCATCACTACCCGATTTTTATAAAGAACAACTTTTGAAACTTAGTGATCGACGCATCACTCAGGAGGGAGTTGTTGTTATCAAAGCCCAAGAACACCGAACCCAGGAGAAGAACAAAGAGGAGGCTTTGAAACGACTTCAAGAACTCATTAAAAGCGTCGCAGTTTTACCTCGAAAACGCAAACCAACCAAACCGACTCGCAGCTCTCACAAGAAACGTCTCGATAGCAAAAGCAAGCGAGGACAACTTAAGTCCATTAGAGGAAAGATTGAGGATTGAAATTTTTTCAAAACTAGGCAAAGTTTTCAGCCTAAATCTACAAATCAGACAAAAATCGAAAAATCGGTCAAATAGGCGAATAATATAACTTTGTAGAAATAAAATAATTGAATTCACCTAAAAGACATAAAAAAATTCAGTATTGACTAAAAGTACCAAAAAAGGTACAACAGTAATAGTATCAGGTCTGATTAGCTTAAACAGATTTGATATATGACAGAGAAACGAATTCCAGCAAAGTTCTATCAAAATGAAAATGGTAAGGAGCCAGTTCGTGATTGGTTAAAAAATTTAGACCGAGAAGAACGTAGGTTAATCGGTGCTGACATTAAAACAGTAGAATTTGGTTTTCCAATTGGAATGCCGATTTGTCGTCCAATGGGTGATGGACTTTTTGAAGTCCGTACAAATTTACCTCAAGGTATAGCCCGTGTACTGTTTTGTATCCATGAAGGTGAGATGGTTTTACTTCATGGATTTATAAAAAAATCTCAAAAAACTCCTAAACAAGAGTTGAATTTAGCGAAGGAGCGGAAATTAGAGGTGAAAGGATGAATGAAAATTTACATATTGGTTCGTCTCTTGATGATTTTCTAGAAGAGGAAGGCATACTTGAAGAGATTAATCTGATTGCCATCAAGCGAGTTATAGCTTGGCAAATCAAAAATGCAATGGAAGAGAAAAAATTAACAAAGTCAGAAATGGCAAAACAGATGAAAACTAGCAGGTCATCTCTTGATAGACTTTTAGATCCAAACAACGCTTCCGTAACCTTAGACACTATTGATCGTGCAGCAAAAATCATTGGCAAGCGAGTACGTTTTGAATTAGTAGATGCAATGAGCGAACGTCAAAATTAAAATTAAAGCACCCTTACAAGCTTTATACACGGCTGCTTTTTTATTGAACTGAGCGTTATCGCGCTTACTGTAGACACTTCTACCAAGAATCATATTAATTGGCTTACGTTATCTTTGAGCCAAAAACAGTGGGAATTCGCAAAAATAACCCAGTGTCTATTCTCACAATTATTGAAAAACAAACACATGAATAAACTATTATTAATCAATTCAATCGTTTCTCTTTCTCTTTTTTCGACAACAATAGCTGTTGGTGAAGAATCACCATTCGACAGGTGGACTACGCTAGGGAAGACAAACGATGGTGAAGTTTTACTTTAATCCTTACCTCCGCTGTTTCGCCAGGTGACGGTTAGTTTTGACCGCCATGCTTTTCAAACATCAGAGAATTTGACTGGCTCAAACTGATATCCATAAGTAAATATTTTTATTTTTTTCGACCCAATTCTGCAATTTCCTTAAAACAGTCCTAACTGTACAGCTTGATTGTTTTTATCAGCATTTTCTGATGCTACTGGTGGTAAATCTGCTGGAGGTTCAACAACCAAAGGAGCATTTTCTTCAAATCTCAATTTTGAGCTTATAATGTAGTCTTCATCAATCTCAAAAGCCAACCAGCGTCTTTGTAAGGTTTCTGCAACCCGACCTGTCATGTTAGAACCGGCGAAAGGTTCTAAAACAATATCCCCTGGTTCTGTACAAAGGTTGATAACAAACTCTGGTAATGCTTGAGGAAATCTTGCTGGGTGTGGTTTAAAACCTTCTTCTTTACAACGTCGTTGATAATAATCATTAGAAGCAGTATTTGAGGCAGAAATAACATTTACAGGTTGCACTAAATCTTCAATTAAAACTTCTTGTAAAACTGTCGGTTGTCCTATTTCTTCTTTATCTGTATTACAACGTCCATCAATAATATTCGGGGGAATAGCCCCTCCTCTATCGTTTGCAAATTTATCGGAAATATCATGACCTGATGGTCTAAGTTTGGGTTTATACCCATTTTTGATCAGGTTTTTCATCGCATCGCTATAAGGCTTTAAAACTCTTCTATTGTTAGCTTTAGGATGCGGTTCTTTTGACAGCCACCAAATTGTATTCACCGAATCTTTAACTCTTTCCCTGCGAACTGTTACCCATTCAGCCGGGGTGGGAAGTTTAGCTGGATTATACCAATACAATTCTTGTGCTAGATAAAATCCAAGTCCACCTTTTTCTTTTGGTTTGCACAGAGCAACAACTAATTCAAAGTGGTAAAGAGAACGAACTGGCATTCCCTTAATCCAACTGCCACCAATATCAATAACTAGTGAACCTGTTGGTTTCAGAATACGGTAAAACTGTGCCGCATAATCTTTAAACCATTCCACATACTCCTCAGCATCAACGTTTCCATATTCTTTTTTCCGAACCAGTGCAAATGGTGGAGACGTGCAAATCAGGTCGATACTTTCGCTACTGATATTTGCCATTAGTTCCAGGCTGTTTCCTAAATAAGCAGCACCAAATTTTGTTTTGTAATAAGGTTCGCAATCAAGTTTCATATGAAAGTATTTAATTTGTAAATATGCGTAATCCAAAACCATTGTAGACGCGATTAATCGCGTCTCTAGGTTTTGTACGCAACTAAACTTTCATATCCAAGGTACGCACCAAGAAAGCCCATTTATCTGCGGCTTCTTCGATAATTTTAGCTGTGGGTTTACCTGCACCATGTCCGGCTTTAGTCTCAATTCTAATTAAGACTGGATTTTCACCAGTATGGGCAGCTTGCAAAGCGGCAGCAAATTTGAAACTATGAGCAGGGACAACGCGATCGTCATGATCGGCTGTAGTAATCATCGTTGCTGGGTAAGCTGTACCAGGTTTGAGGTTGTGTAGTGGGGAATAACCATAAAGCGCTTTGAACTCTTCTAAATTATCCGGCGAACCATATTCAGAAATCCACGCCCAGCCGATGGTAAACTTATGAAAACGCAACATATCCATTACCCCGACTGCTGGCAAAGCTGCACCAAACAAATCGGGACGCTGAGTCATGCAAGCACCAACTAATAATCCACCATTGCTACCACCAGCGATCGCTAACTTATCACTCTTGGTATACCCGTTCTTGATCAACCACTCAGCAGCAGCAATAAAGTCATCAAACACATTCTGCTTTTTCAGCTTCATTCCCGCTTGATGCCATTCTTCCCCATATTCACCACCACCGCGTAGATTTGGCACAGCATAGACACCACCCATTTCTAGCCATACTAAGCTACTGACAGAAAAACTCGGAGTTATAGAGATATTAAAACCACCATAAGCATACAGATATGTGGGATTATTTCCATCAAGTTTTATACCTTTTTTATAAGTAATAAACATCGGTACTTGGGTATTATCTTTGCTGCGATAGAAAACTTGTTTAGTTTCATAATCAGCGGGATTTAAATCTACCTTTGGCTGCCGAAAAACTTGACTTTTTCCGCTTACTATGTCGTAGCGATAAATAGTTGTTGGTGTGGTAAAGCTAGTGAAGCTATAAAAAGTTTCCGTATCATGACGTTTACCGTTAAAGCCTCCGACTGAACCAAGTCCGGGTAATTCTACCTCTCTAACAAAAGTGCCGTTAAGGTCAAAAATTTTGACTTGGCTGTGAGCATCTTTGAGATAATCAGCAACAAACTGATTGTTGAGGATGCCGACACTTTCCAAAGTTTCCACCGCTTGAGGAATGATTTCTTGCCAAGCTGATTTCTGAGGATTTTTACTATCAATAGCAATAACTTTAGCGCGGGGTGCATCTAAATCTGTACGAAAATAAAAGACGCTATCATCATTATCGATAAAGCTATAATCTGCTTCAAATTCCTTAATTAGTTCGACTACTTCTGCATCTGGGTTAGTCAAATCTTTGTAAAAAAATAGATTTTTCGGGTCAGTTCCCAACCAAACGGAAATTATTAAATAATGTCCATCTTCGGTGACACCACCACCAAATCCCCATTCTTTCTGGTCGGGACGTTGGTAAATTAATGTGTCTTCTGATTGGGATGTACCCAATTTGTGGTAATAAAGCTTTTGATAATAGTTAACATCTTCTAATTTTGTTTTTTCATTTGGTTCATCGTAGCGACTGTAGAAAAAGCCTTGATTATCATTTGTCCATGATGCACCAGAGAATTTAATCCACTTTAAATGGTCTGGTAAATCTTCAGTTGTTTCCACATCTCGCACTTTCCATTCTTGCCAGTCAGAACCAGATGAGGATAAACCGTATGCTAAAAGTTTACCGTTTTCACTGATAGATAAACCAGAAAGCGCAACAGTACCATCTGCTGAAAGTTTGTTCGGGTCTAGTAAAATTTTTGGTTCACCGTCGAGAGTTTTTAGGGTGTAGAGGACGCTTTGGTTTTGCAGTCCGTCATTTTTGAAATAAAAGTAGTTTTCGCCTTCTTGAAAAGGGATACTATATTTTTCATAATCCCACAATTTGGTAAGGCGCTGTTTGATTTTTTCTCTAGCGGGAATTTCGTTCAAGTAGCCGAAGGTAGCTTTATTTTGTGCTTCAACCCAAGCTTTGGTTTCTTCTGAGTCGGGGTCTTCTAAGAAGCGGTAAGGATCTGCAACTGTAGTACCGTGGTAGTCATCAACGCGATCGCTCTTGGGACTGGATGGGTAAGTCAGGTGTTTTTCGCTGGTCATAGTAAACGCTAATTTTTTCGTGACATAGTTCTAAGATAGAACCTTCCTAAATCTTGGCTACCCAAAAGCAAGGCATCCAGTTGAGCAATCAGATGTAGCGAACCTGATTTTCCATTTCATCTGCTGTCACTTGATTCAAAATTGCTAATAATCTTTGCGTAATGTCTTGAGGTGAACGACGAACAGCCAGAATCACCCCGTAGTGAATTTGTCCGGTATCAAAGTACGCCTGTATAAGTTCTTCAAAGTCGGTTCGATTGTGCGTAACCAGCGTTCTTTCCTGGCTTACAGCATAAGCAAACTGTTCTTCATCGCTTCCATGAAGTTGTCCTGCATCTCTTACAGTTAGAGCATCGAAGCCCCTCGCTTTCAGCAAATCTGCCACCAACACATTGACATCTTCATCTAAGTACAAGCGAATGAACAAATTACTCATAAACCTCGTACTAACGGGTCAATTAAATCATCGGGAATTCGGTTACGTTCGATATAAGCGTTAATCTCATCTTGATGATCGCTGTAATAGCTCAACGCATCAAATACTTGCGCCAGCCTTAGGTGAGGCAAACCCTTTAGAATTTCTTCAGGAGCAATTCCCATCCGCCAGGTTTCAACAATTGCCCTAACTGATGTACGTGTTCCTTTAATAATCGGTTCACCACTTAGAATATGCTCATCTCTAACAATGTAAAGATGTTCTGTTGATTGAACCATAGCTGCTTCTATCACCTAAAATATCACCAACACCAATTCTAGCGAATAGATGAGTTAATTAGAGGTTGATATGACAGCACTTACATTAAACCTCAATTCTGTAATTAAACTGACAAGAGAGCAGTTTTATCAATTGTGTGAAGAAAATCCCGATTTAAAATTAGAACGCAATGCCCAAGGAGAATTAATTATAATGCCACCTACGGGAGGAGAAACAGGCAGAAGTAATGTTAATTTAATTCTTCAAGTAGCATCATGGAATGAACAAAACCAATTGGGCGAAGTTTTTGATTCATCAACTGGATTTACTTTACCTTCAGGCTCTGACCGTTCTCCAGATGTTTCTTGGGTAGAAAAATCTCGTTGGGATACTTTGACTAAAGAGCAAAAAGAAAAATTTATTCCCCTATGTCCTGATTTTGTCATTGAAATAATGTCACCATCCGACAGTTTGAAAAAAGTTCAAGACAAAATGGATGAATATATGAAAAATGGGTGTCGTCTTGGTTGGTTGATCAACCGAAAAAAACAGGAAGTAGAAATTTATCGTTTAGGACAAGATGTGGAAGTTTTAAAATTTCCTCAAACTATTTCTGGGGAAAATATTTTACCTGGTTTTGTACTCAATTTGCAACGAATTTGGGGATAATGTCCGAAGCGATCGCGCAACGCATCTCGTAGAGAGGCACATATTAATCCCAATACGAAAGCGATCGCTATAAAAACTGGATGGATAAGTCAGGTATTTTTCGCTGGTCATAGTTTTAAATGGTAGTTTTTTCGTCTCAAAGTCTTGGCAGAAAACTACGGTTCTCAAGGTAGACGATGTTTAAGTTTATTTAAGATATTTTACGAATTATCTAACTATAGCAATCGAAATTAAGTTGCCTGAAAAGTACCCCCAAAGGGTACTGCTGTTCTGCAAACAGTCTTGCCATCATGTTGATGTTGATCTATTGACTCACCAAAAATAATGGTACTTAAAAAACTGACTATTTCCGAAATTCACAAACGAGTCTTGTAGCTTTAAGTATTCGATGGATTTAGGAATAAATCCACTGAAGTGGCTAATATCTAAAAATTTTAGCCATATTTTAGGTATGTCTGCTGCGGTTTTTTAAGTTTATCGAACTTACCTAATAACAAGTTAAAAATCAATTACCCAAGGACTTTTATGCAAGACCAAATTATTAATTGGAACAATGTATATCTACAAGCAATTCGTGTAAATGGTGGCGCTCCCGGACCGATCGCTCGTACAGGTGCTATTATGCATGGTGCAATGTATGAAGCAGTTAATTCAATTGAGAAAACCTACAAACCATATTTAGGAATCATCCCCGCAAATCCAGGAGCTTCTAAAGAAGCAGCAGCAGTTTATGCCGCACATGCTGTATTGAGT
>JBPCQW010000436.1:0-2953 GCA_050997715.1 Hassallia sp. | reverse complement strand
AGGTAACGGGTTTGCCTTGCCACTCATCACGAATAGCCGCAAAGTTGCCTACAGCCAAAGTCATTAAATAGGTAGGATGAACTTGTTGCTGTAACCAGTGATATATTTTATCATCGCCGTCTTCTGTGGTGTCAATCAGTTCGCCATTGGAAATGGCTACAAACTTTTTGGGTACTCGGACTTTGATTTCACTCGTAGACAGTTGTCCCGGATAGTCAAAGCAAGGAAACCAGAAACGCGAATCTTCGTCTTCTCCTTGAGTCCAGACTTGGGTAGGCTTGTCGGGGTAATGTTTGTCAGGTTGAATAAAGTAAATACCGCGTTGAGGTTTTTCGACAGAGTAGGCGATCGCAATCAGCAATTTTACACCAACTTGCGTCGGTTGAGGAAGTTGGATGAAAAGCTGTTCTCCATCGCAGTCAAACTTGGATGACACCTCGTTGACTTCGACAGACTTAATGTTCAAATTGACCGCATCCAAAGTCAAGCGATCGACGCCATTGCAAATCGGTAATAAGCGAATGGTACAACTACCCTGGTAACTTTGGTTGGGAATATCCAAGCTGAGGTCTAGAGAAATATGCTCTACCTGTCCTGGGCGATCGGGGTTATAGTGTGGTTTTGCCCCTGGTAACTCAAAGGATCTGTGGTGATTATTCTCGGCGTCAAAATAAAACTGTGACATTGATACTTACTAACCTTATAATCCTGAAAACTCTTACTAGATCTAGATAAGACAAATAGCGAAAGAAGTGTTTTTTGCCCAAGTCAAAACAGCAGTCTGGGTTCTTAGTTAAGGAGGACAGTTCCATAGACACCCAAAGGGTGGCTGGTTTCCCTCTCTAATCTGTCTTCAATGAATGCACCGGAAAAGCGATCGCACTCGTTTGACATCGTATCAAGAGCGATTACCCTTGAGTGTCAATACAATACAAGCATTTTTATAGCTTAGAATAGCGTACTTGTAGCGATCGGTTTAATTTCTTGGAAATTAACAACATACCATTTACGGATTAATTCCTCACCCCATTGAAGTAATTTTGGGAGCAATCTATAAGCCTGAATTTTTTATATTACTTAAAATATTGGTAAATATTGCCACATTGTTGCCAAAGAGCTATAGATCCGCAAACTCCACCATGACGCTTGTACAAGCCTCAGTAACAATTTGAGGAAAATAGGATAACATCAATGCCCGAAAGTAAATCAAAATTTTTAATTCCTGCTATTGGCGCTGCTGTAATTGTGACAGGAAGTATCGCAGCTTATATGTATCTAAAAGGACCGTTTGGCGATAGTTCAGGCGCTTTAGAAAGTGCTAAAATAGTTCCTTCCAAAGCATTTATCGCAACTTATATATCTACCGATCCTCAAGCTTGGGCGAAGTTACAGCAATTTGGCACTCCAGAAGCACAAAAAATAGTCGCAAAAGGTCTGGATAGCTTAAATAAGGATTTGCTAACTGAAAGTAATATTTCTTATGAAAAAGATTTGCAGCCTTGGGTAGGTGGTGTGATGATTGCTGTGCTACCACCAACTTCTTCACCCAATCAAACTCCAAATACTCCCCCAGCGACACGAGAACCGAATATTTTGATGGTAGTGGGAATTAAGGACAAACTTGCTGCATTAAATTTTGCTAAAAAATTAAAGCAAGAAAAAAGCGTAACTACAAAGGAAATTGACTACAAAGGTGAAAAAATTACCGAAACTACAGGTAAGGGTAAACCTTCATATAGTACGGTTTTAAATAATACTTACGTGGTACTTGCTCCCGAAAGGCAAACTGTAGAAAATTCAATTGACACGTATAAAGGGCAGCCATCGTTTGCTAGTAGAGAAGGGGCAAACAGCGTTTTTGGCAAAAATGTAGATGTCAAAAATACTGTCGCACAAATTTACGTACCTGACTATGGGGGGATGGTACAGCAATTAATAGCGACAAATTCCCAAACTACGATACCTGCAGAAACTCTCAAGCAGTTAAAGCAGGTGAAATCGATGGTAGCGGATATTGGTATTGATGATGCGGGAGTGCGGATGAAAGCGATCGCCAATTTAGATCCGCAACTCAGCAAATTTCAGTATCAAAACACGAGCGCGAAAATAGTATCAAACTTTCCCAGTGATACCTTAGCGCTAATTAACGGACAGGGAATCAGCAGTTGGTGGTTAGCAGTAGTCGAACAGTCAAAAGATTATCCAGAATTTAAGCAAATAGTCGAACAAGCACGGGGACAGCTCAAAGCGGGAAATTTTGACTTAGATAAAGATATTTTCGGGTGGATGAATGGGGAATTTGGTTTTGCGGCGATTCCTTCCAATCAAGGTATTTTAGCGCAACTTGGTGTAGGCGGAGCGTTTGTATTTGACACAAGCGATCGCAAAACCGCTGAATCCACCTTCGCTAAATTAGATAACCTTGCCAAAACCCAAAAAATCAACGTTGCCCAAAGAAATATCGGTGGTAAAGATGTAACTGAATGGCAAATTCCCCAACAAGGTGCGTTATTAGCACATGGTTGGTTAGATCAAGATACCGTATTTTTAGCGTTAGGTGGTCCAATGGCTGAAGCGATCGCTCAACCCAAAAATCAATCTCTCGACAACAGTGACAACTTTAAAGCCGTCACTAATTCTTTACAAAAACCTAACGGTGGCTTCCTTTATCTAGATATGGATAAAACCGTTTCTCTTGTAAATCGTTATGCCATCCTCGGTCAACCCATCCCCCCAGAAGCCGCTGCCATCCTCAGCTCCATTCGTGGACTCGGTGTAACCGCTACCAGTCTCGACAAATCCACCTCTCAAGTAGAAATGTTGTTAGCACTCAAACCAAAAACTGGGAAATAGCGAATTGGGCATTCGGGAATAAGGAATGGGGAATGGGTAATCACTCCCCTGCTCCCCCTTGTCCCCTTGTCCCCTTGTCCCCTTGTCCCCTTGTCCCCTT
>JBPCQW010000411.1:0-6397 GCA_050997715.1 Hassallia sp. | reverse complement strand
CCTTTAGCTTCATCCGTCGGGCGTTTCTTTGCTGCAGTTGCTGCTGCTATCGGCCTTTGTCGCGAAGAATGTAGCTATGAAGGCCAAGCCACAATCGCAATGGAAGCCTTAGTCGATGTCCATAGCTTAAATAATCATGAAGAAACGCAAATATATCCTTTTAAATTTGACATTTCAGATAGTATTTATTGTATAGACCCGCGCCCAATGTGGCAAGCCTTACTCCACGACTTAGAACAGCAGATTTCTCAACCTGTCATAGCTGCTAAATTTCACAAAAGTTTAGCTAATACCATTGTTGAAATGGTTAAACATCTCCGTACAGAAAATGTAATAAATCAAGTCGCTCTCACCGGAGGAGTATTTCAAAATAGTATTTTATTAGAGCAAGTGACTAAACACTTAGAAGCATTAGAAATAAAAGTACTCACTCACAGTTTAGTACCCTCAAACGATGGCGGATTATCACTAGGACAAGCTGTTATTACAGCCGCTAAATTAATAAATCCATAAATTACAATATTTTAAATAACCTCTCTTTTCTTCCTCTGTTCTCTCTGTGCCTCTGTGGTAGCCTGCGGCAAGCCACTTCTCTTCTCCTTCGGAGACGCTGCGCGAACGAGACGCTCCGCGAACGTGTCTACGTTTCTCTTTAACAAGGACAATAAAAATGTGTTTAGGAATTCCCGGTCAAATAACAGAAATAACAGACATTAATCAAAAACTAGCCCTTGTGAGCGTAGGTGGTGTAAAACGTCAAGTTAATATTGCTTGCATCGTTAACGAACAGCATCCCGCCGAATCTTGTGTTGGAGATTGGGTATTAGTTCATGTTGGCTTTGCCATGAATCGAATTAACGAAAAAGAAGCGGCGGAAACATTAAAGTTATTGGAAGAGTTAGCAGAAGCGATGGGTTAATATAAGCGCTGAAGCGCTTACTACGTCTAAAATACAAAGTTAATATGAAATACGTTGATGAATTTCGCGAACCACAAAAAGCTGAAGCATTACTCCACGAAATTGAAAGATTATGTCAAATATTAAAAAAGCCTATCAAATTAATGGAGGTATGCGGTGGTCATACCCATTCTATTTTTAAGTATGGGATTGAAGAAATTTTACCGGACACAATAGAATTAATTCACGGTCCTGGTTGTCCGGTGTGTGTGATGCCAAAGGGGAGATTAGATGATGCGATCGCTATCTCCCAACATCCCAACGTCATTTTCACCACCTTTGGCGATGCCATGCGGGTTCCCGGTTCCACAACCACCTTACTGCAAGCCAGGGCACAAGGCGCAGATATCCGCATGGTTTATTCCCCCCTAGATAGCCTGCAAATTGCCAGAGAGAACCCCGACAAAGAAATCGTCTTTTTCGCTCTTGGTTTTGAAACAACTGCCCCCAGCACTGCTTTCACCATCTTGCAAGCAGCATCCACAAAAATTCATAACTTCAGCATGTTTTCCAATCACGTCCTCGTGATTCCTGCCTTGGAAGCACTATTAGATAATCCCGATTTACAACTCGATGGATTTATCGGTCCGGGTCATGTCAGTATGGTAATTGGCACAGACCCTTATCAATTTATTTCCCAACAGTATCATAAGCCAATTGTTGTCTCCGGATTTGAACCTTTAGATATTTTTCAATCAATTTGGATGCTATTACAGCAGCTAGTTGAAAATCGTTGTGAAGTTGAAAATCAATATAATCGGATTGTAGAAAAACAAGGAAATATTGTTGCCATAGAAGCTATAAACGAAGTTTTTATAGTGCGAGAAAACTTTGATTGGCGCGGCTTGGGTGAGATACCCAACTCTGGTTTAAAAATTCGGACAAAGTATGCTCAATTTGATGCCGAACTTAAATTTACCATTCCTAATCTCAAAGTTGCTGATCATAAAGCTTGTAAATGTGGGGAAATTCTCAAAGGAATATTAAAGCCTTGGGAATGCAAAGTATTTGGTACAGCTTGCACCCCAGAAACACCGATTGGAACTTGCATGGTTTCTTCTGAAGGTGCTTGTGCAGCTTATTACAAATATGGTCGTCTTTCTAAAGTTGGTAGAAAAAATATACCGGAAAAATCACAGCTAACAATATCTCAAGAACCTCTCCCCGCTTGCGGTAATTCTCGATAAAAATGAAATTGAAAAACAAGATACCCGACTTCTTAGAGAAGTCGGGTATCTGAATAAGAGTCAAGTTTCACAAATAATTTAAAATATTTACATTCAAAGATTGTTAATATGAACATTTCCCCCACCAACCCAGCCCAAAATCCCCTATTTCAAAAAGTCCCTCGCCGAGGTAAACTGCGAGATACTCATATTACTCTCGCGCATGGTAGCGGTGGTAAAGCAATGCGCGATTTAATTGACGATATATTTATAAGTAATTTTGATAATCCAATTCTCTCGCAATTAGAAGACCAAGCAAGCTTCAACTTAGCAAGTTTCACACAACACGGAGATAGACTCGCTTTCACCACCGATTCTTATGTTGTAGATCCTTTATTTTTTCCCGGTGGTGATATAGGTAAATTAGCAATATATGGAACTGTAAATGATTTAGCGGTGAGTGGTGCTAAACCTTTATATCTCACCTGTAGTGTTATTTTAGAAGAAGGATTACCTGTAGAAACATTACGGCGTGTCGCTACAAGTATGAAAATAGCCGCGCAGAAAACTGGTATACAAATTGTGACAGGTGACACGAAAGTTGTGCAGCGTGGTGCTGTAGATAAGTTGTTTATTAATACTGCTGGTATTGGCGTAATTCCGGCGGTAGTTGCTATTTCGGCACACAATATTCAACCGGGAGATGCGATAATTATTAATGGTGAATTGGGCAATCATGGCGCTGCTATTTTAATTGCCCGTGGTGAATTGGCATTAGATACTGATATTGAAAGTGACTGTCAGCCATTGCATGATTTAGTTAAAACTATCCTCAATGTTTGTCCCGAAGTTCATGCAATGCGGGATGCAACACGCGGCGGTTTGGCTACAGTATTAAATGAATTTGCTGTTAGTTCTAATGTCGGAATTCGCATGTATGAAAAGTCTATCCCAGTACGTGAAGAGGTAAAAGGTGTCTGCGAAATTCTCGGTTTAGATCCGTTGTATTTGGCGAATGAAGGTAAGTTAGTTGTAGTGGTGAAAGGTGATAATGCTGACACTGTTTTATCAGCTATGAAGTCTCACCCAGCCGGAAAAGATGCTTGTATTATCGGTGAAGTTATTTCCTCACCTCCGGGAATTGTATTATTAAACACTATTTTTGGTGCTGAACGCATTGTTGATATGCTTGTGGGCGATCAGTTGCCACGAATTTGTTAAGTTATGATGATGATTTCATAGAATTTATTAAGTTTTTATATAGATATTTGTAGTCAATCGGACTTTTTCATCAAAAGGCTATTGATAGGATTTTGGAAAGATAAGTAATCAAAAGTTAGTTTGTTGGTAAATTAAGTAATTTTTTTATTAATTATACAAGCTTAATGTATAATAACGTACCTAATCTTTCTGGTGCGTTAGACTGCGTTAACGCACCCTACATCTGATTAAAAAAAAGAGCGATCGCCTGAGTTTTATGCACGAAATAGGAATTACTCAAAATGTTGTAGCAATTGTAGCTGAATACGCCAATGGTGCAAAAGTACGACGAGTATTATTAGAAATTGGCAAGCTTTCAGCTATTATGCCTGATGCTGTATCTTTTTGTTTTGATGTCTGTTCTCAAGGCACAGTTTTAGAAGGGGCAATATTAGAAATTTTGCAAATTCCTGGTTTGGCAAAATGTCGTCAATGTGGTAAAGAAATTCCTCTAGAAAAGCCCTTTGGTGTCTGTAGTTGTGGCAGCCTTCAACTAGATTTAATTGCTGGCGAAGAATTAAAGATTAAGGAAATAGAGGTAGATGAAATATGTGTGTAACTTGCGGCTGCTCTGATGATGCTGAAGCTAAAATTTCTAATTTGCAAACGGGTACAGTAGTAGCTATTCATCCTGAAAGTGAAACTCTCCACCATCATACTCATGTGTTAGCTGATGGCAAGGTTGTCAGCCATTCTCACACTCACGATATTAATGAAGTATCTCAAATTCATGCCAAAATACATGGCAGAACTATATCATTAGAACATGAAATTTTAGGAAAAAATAATCTTATAGCTGCCGAAAATCGCGGGTGGTTTAAAGGTAGAAATATTCTGGCATTAAATTTAGTAAGTTCTCCGGGTTCGGGAAAAACAACTCTCTTAACTCAGACTATTAATGATTTAAAACACGAATTATCTCTCAGTGTGATTGAAGGGGATCAAGAAACTACTAATGATGCAGAAAAAATCAAAGATACAGGCTGCAAAGTTGTTCAAGTAAATACGGGTAGTGGCTGTCATTTAGATGCAGCAATGGTAGAACAAGGTTTGCAACAACTCAATCCACCTTTGAATTCGATAGTGATGATTGAAAATGTGGGCAATCTTGTTTGTCCGGCTTTATTTGATTTAGGAGAATTGGCAAAGGTTGTAATTTTATCGGTGACAGAAGGAGAAGATAAACCGATAAAATACCCCTATATGTTCCGCGCTAGTGAGATAATGATTTTGACAAAAATTGATTTGCTGCCTTATGTCAAGTTTGACGTGCAACGCTGTATAGAATATGCAAAGCAAGTCAATCCGCATATTCAAATTTTTCAGCTTTCGGCGCAGACTGGAGTGGGATTGAAGAATTGGTATGATTGGCTATCCCAAAAAGCAGTAAATTAATCTATATTAGTTTCTACTTAACCGCTGCAAATCGGGGTGTATGTCACAGAAAAAAGCGGCTTTAAACTTCGTAATCTTACTCGGTATTGTCAGCCTTTGCGCTGATGCGACTTATGAAGGGGCGCGTAGCATCACGGGGGCTTATCTTGGGGTTTTGGGCGCTAGCGGTACTGTGGTGGGGTTGGTAGCGGGTTTAGGTGAGTTAATTGGTTATGGTTTTCGCTTAGTTATCGGTTATCTCAGCGACCAGACGCGAAAATATTGGGGAATCACCACACTCGGTTATTTTATCAATACGGCAGTTGTACCGCTTTTAGCTTTTGCTGGACGCTGGGAAGTTGCTGCGGGGTTGATGATTGCTGAACGCACTGGCAAAGCGATTCGCACTCCTCCGCGAGATGTGCTGCTTTCTCACGCTGCTAGTCAAGTCGGCAGAGGGTTTGGCTTTGGTTTGCATGAAGCGATGGATCAGATTGGTGCTGTGATGGGACCACTGGCTGTGGCAGCGGTACTTTATTTCCACGGAGGGTATCAGAGTGGCTTTGCAATTTTGATTGTGCCAGCAGTACTAGGGTTAATTGTGCTTTTGATAGGACAACGACTTTATCCAAATCCCCGCGATTTTGAGGTGGAGACACCAACACTCCAAGGGGAGGGTTTGCCACGAGTCTTTTGGATTTATCTTGCTGCTGTTGCGCTAGTTGCAGCCGGGTATGCAGATTTTCCCCTCATTGCCTATCACTTACAGAAAAAAGCGATCGCTACTAATCAAAGCATTCCTTTACTTTATGCTGTGGCGATGGCTGTTGACGCTGTAGCCGCACTAATATTTGGGCGTTTGTTTGACCGCAGTGGTATTTCTATCTTGATTATCGCAGTTTTTTTGTCGTTCATGTTTGCCCCGTTAGTGTTCTTAGGAAGCAGCAATTTTGCCTTTGCAGGAATGATTTTGTGGGGTGTGGGAATGGGGGCACAAGAATCGATTATGAAAGCTGCTGTTGCTGGGATGGTGCCAATGGATAAACGTGCTTCTGCTTATGGTATCTTCAGCGCAGGCTATGGCTTATCCTGGTTTTTGGGTAGCGCCTTAATGGGCATTTTGTACGATCGCTCAATCAATTCGCTGGTTGTGTTTTCAGTCATCAGCCAACTTGCAGCGATTCCCATTTTTCTGCTGCTAAGAAGATACCCCACTTGAGTTAAAGCCAATCTCGATAAGCTGAGATTTCGGTGACGCTAATTTCAAACGCACCTCCTTTACCAAATGGAGGATAAACGCGGATGTTAGCATTACTAGAAAATCGCTCTAGTCGATTGCCAAATTGAGGTATATTGCTGACTATATGCCAGTAAGATACGATGTCTGGGCTGTCAATTATCAGAGTTAGGCTATTTGCGTTTGTGGTGATATACCAATGACAGTTAGATAACAATGTTCGCGTAATGCGATCGCACGCTTGATAAAAGCATCTGCCAGTAGATTGTGCTAGCTCTTGATGCAGCATCCTATCGAGTTTTGTCACCTCTGTTGGCGGTAAATCATCCGCAGGTAGCGATGGTGGTTTACACATAATTTTGCACCTCCTGGTTGTAGCGAGTCAAACTCTCTAGGTTTTTT
>JBPCQW010000389.1:0-3537 GCA_050997715.1 Hassallia sp. | reverse complement strand
CAATTTCAGAAAAAAAATAATCTGCAAGCGGATGGGATAGTCGGACCATTAAGTTGGGCTTGCCTTTTCTATCCTAAGCTTTACCGCAGTCAGAAAAAAATGTCTTCAGAATTAGAGGATGCAGTTAAGGAACTGCAAACTATTCTTAGGGAAGAAGGATTTTTGAAAAAGCAACCAGATGCATGTTTTTGTAGAGAAACTGAAAGAGCAGTTAAACGCTTTCAAAGAATGTATGGGCTAAAAGATGATGGTATGGTTGGAGCCGCAACTTGGGCTGTGCTGTTGGGAATGCGACAAAAAATAGATAGAGGTTTTCCTCGGATAGTTTATTTTTTATCGCCTCAATCTTGGTTTATGTGGGAGCAATTCTTGATGATTTCTTTCATCTTACTAGGTATTTACTATAGCCCGATACCCGGTGAAACCCCGAAACTTAGTACAGCTTTAGCCACTGCTTATGGACTTACTTGTATAGTGCCATTTTTGTTAGAGTGTTTACCAATAAGGCAGTCGAAGCAACCTATTTTACCACTGTTGAAATATGCTCCTTATGTGTTGACTGGTATCTTTTGGAAACCAATCATCGCTTTTTTAGGGACATTGTTTAATTAAGTATTTGTGATCGTGATGTTGTTTTGTGTCGTTCATAATTTAGGCGATCGCACTCTCTAAACTCGATTAAAATCACCCCACCGCAAATGTAATCACCCAAATAATTGACAATACACCAATATTCGCCTTTGCCTCGTAAATCAGGGTTATCTTTGACAATAATCTGACAGACTTCACCCACGCGGTAGGGATTACTCAGATATTGCACCTATCAATGTAAACCACTAATAGACAAATAAGCGGTAAAAAAAGTAACAATCAAAACAATTAACTAATTGCGTAATAAATAGCAACTTGGTATTAGTGGGATAGGTTCAAGAAGGATTCAGGAGCCAGGTATGCTCTTGCTGAAGATGACTATTGGTTTAAAGCCTCGTCAGAAGAGTTAGCGATCGCCTAAAATAAATAATTTTTCACTTTTTCAAGCCCCATCTATTTACGGGTGCAGTTCTCCTAACTCCTAACTCCTAACTTCTAACTCCTAACTCCTAACTCCTAACTCCTGACTTTTTTTATTCTTATCTGCCTCTTTCTGCGCTGCTTCACTATACTCTCGATATAACTTAGTCCGAATTTGAGCTTCTTTGTACCGACTATGATTCGATGGGACTTTACCCATTAAATCAGAGGCTCTTTGCCACCTAGCAGCTAGATCCAACCATTGAATTGATGTTTGAGCATTTTTGCCGGTTGCAGAAGCCTGATTGGCAATTCTCACAGCTGCTGCAAACAAGTCTTCATCTAAGGTAGAATCACTCGGTATAGGCGCCAAAGGTGGTATTTCTGGTTCTTGGTTAGTCAAAGCTGGCTCTGAAGATTTTACCGTCGGTGAGAAAAATTTAAGCGCTTGTTGTGGCGTTAAATTTGATTTACCACCTAACCAAACATAAGCACTCCAACTAAGGATAAATAAAAATAAGCATAAACTCACTGTATCGAGCATCCGTCCGGTGGGGGATTTTTGGCGCTTATTTTTGTTAATAACTACTAAAGAACTAGAATATTGCGATTTGGGTAAATTTTGCTTTGCTAGTTCAATTTTACGCTCTTGGAAATCTTGAATTACTTGCTGTAGAATACCTGGTTGAGCTAATAAAATTTCCTCTGACCAAAGTAAATAATTTTCCGGAGCGCGGCTAATTTCCTCTAACCATAATAATTGCTGTTCTTGAACAATTCGACTGTTGATGTTAACTCGACGAATGTTACGTGGTGCGATTGATTCGAGAATTTGCTGGATTTGCTTGACTAGAGTTGATTGTTCAAGTTTATCGACTGTACGAGCCTCACAAAGAAGTTGTAAGACTCCATCAGCAAAAATGGCTCTGGTTCTGACACCAGAGTTGGCTAATTTTTCGTTCAATACTTGAATAATCGCAGCAACGCTACCCAGGTGAGCTTGCCAAGCAATATCATTTATCCGGTCTGTCATTTGAAGTCTAACGATAGCTTTTTAACCCTGAATTTTTAATAAAGTAATAAATTTATGATCTTGATGCTGATGTTTTATACACCGATCGCCATTTTATAGATTGTATGAGTAAAAATATGACCTTGCCAAATAAAATTGTAAAAATTAAGACTCATGTTCGATTGGAGTCAGTGTAGTATATTGTAGGACAATTTGGAGCGTCAGCACTTACAGACTCTTGTCTTCAGTTTGGTCTAAATGGGTTTCACAGATGCAACACCTGAAAAAAGAAGGAAAGTAAATTTTTGCTATAAGTTGTAGAAGAAGTGCATTCATTAAAGAGCGGGAATTGCAGCAATTAGTTTTGACTACTGCACTTATTACCCGCCTCACAAAATTTGGGCAAATAAATCTATGCAATTTCAGTTTAGGGTAAGAAATCGGCATAAAATTGCCTTCGCACAAAAATTATTGTGTAGTTTGTCCCTAGCTTTCGGTTTGGGTGTGGGGATGCCCTCTACGTTAGGCGCTCAAAGAGTTATTATCCGCTTAGGTCCATTTGAGCAGTCAGTGGCGATCGCCGATTTAGAAAAATACGCCAAAACTGGTAAACTACCAGAAAAGCTGGAAATTTTATCTTCTGTGCTGTCACCAGAAGTGCAAAAATTGCTCACAAGACGTTTGCAAGTAGATCCGGCTATAGCAGACAAGTTTATCGCTGATTTAGTGCGAACACCAGAAGGCAAACAATTAATTGCATCCTTGGGTGTAGCAATACCGGGTAGTACAGTCGAAAGCTTGCAAGGAACACTTAACATAGCACTGCGACAATTCAACGGTTTAAGCGCACTTGGTTTTTTGAGAGCTTATCCACAATCGGATGTGACCGTAGATGCAACTCAAGCGATCGGTCTAGCAGTGGAATTTAGCGCCAATCGCCTGCAAAGTCAAGCTTTGGGAGTCTTGTTAGCACGAGAATTAGCTGTTGACAATAATATACCGTTTCGGGCAACTTTCGACCCAGCGGCAAGAGGTAAAGAAACAGTTGAACAGCAAACCCTAACTTTTAACGACAGACAACGAAATAGAATTATTCCTGTAGATATATATTCAAGTCGGGTTAAAGCGCAAGCACCCTTAGTAGTAATTTCCCACGGTTTTGGGGCAAATCGCAAATTTGCGGAATATTTAGCGCGTCATCTAGCATCTCATGGCATCACCGTTGCGGCAATTGAACATCCTGGCAGCAACCTCACCTCTGTTAATAATGCTTCCGCATCAGGTAATTTAGCAGATTTGATGCCAGCATCAGAATTTATTGACCGTCCAAAGGATGTGACATTTTTATTGAATGAACTGGCAAAACTAAATTCTCAACCAGGACAACTTCAAGGAAAGCTCAATACCGAGAAAGTGACTCTAATAGGTCATTCTTTGGGAGGTTATACAGCTTTGGCAATGGTTGGGGGAGAATTAGATTTGAAGGATTTACGGCAATATTGCAAAGATTCTCT
>JBPCQW010000385.1:0-26859 GCA_050997715.1 Hassallia sp. | reverse complement strand
GTGCTATATAAGTATTTTCTTGCAGAGTGCGTGAATGTCTGCTGGCAGATACTTGACAAGAATTAACTGGCTTTTGAGCAAACGATAAAGATAAAATTAATTGATTAAGTTGCTCAATTCCTGCTTGTAAATCTTGGGTGGACACTATAACTTGAGGTAGAGAATTTGCCAAAATGCGGCTAAAGATATCAACTCCTTCTACTGGTAAGATAGCATTTTTTAAACTTTCTTCACGCCAGTTTTTCATTTCATCAGGAACAGTAGTATTAACTGCCATACCAACTTGTTGCCAAGCATCCCAATTAATAGTAACTGTAAATCGGTTATTTTTTGCTGTATTCCAATGAGCAAAGGCATCCAAAAACGTATTAGCAGCACAATAATCTACCTGTCCAAATCCTCCTTGAATTGAACTTAAAGATGAACAAAGAACTAAAAAGTCTAAATCGTTGTTTTTGAAAACATTATTTAGCACTATTGTCCCTTGAACTTTGGGTGCAAAAACAGTTTCGGCAATTTCTGGTGTTTTGAGTTGAATCATTCCACGTCCAGCAACACCAGCAGCGTGAATGACACCGTGAATTGTACCAAACCGTTCTAAAGATTGCGCGATCGCATTCTGCATCTGCTCCTCATTCGTAACATCAGCAGTTAGTAACAATACTTCCGCACCTAATGCCTCTAATTGCTTGATTTTTTCAGTTCCAGATGGTAAGGAACGTCCTAATAACACGAGTTTTGCTTGGACGGTTTTAGCTAGATATTCAGCTAAAGCTAAACCAATACCTCCCATCCCACCTGTGATTAGGTATACTCCTTTTTGCCGCAACCGAATTTTATCTTCGGTAGGTTTTTCTAGCTGAATCGGCTCAAATATTTGCACCCAACGATAATTATTACGGTAGGCAATTATTGAGTCTTCTGATTCTGCCGTTAATTCTGCTATCAATTGCTCTACAAAATCTTCGCTTCCCGATGTTGGGAGTGAGATATCAACCAAACGACAATTGATATGCGGATATTCTTGAGGAATTACTTTGCAAGCACCCAATATAGTTGTTTTTTCCGGATATAATTCTTCATTTCCTGTTATATCGTGTAAATTATTAGCGATTACAAAAATTTGAATCGTATCACTTATCTGTTGTTGTCCGATAGCTTGCGCTAAGTAAACAAGACTGTAGAAACCTAACTTTTGAGTCGTTTCCCAGGATAAAGCTTGTGATTGGGTAAGACTCCATAAATGGATAATTGTATTTGGCGTTTTTCCCTGTTCACGCAACTCTTGCAGTAAGTTATAATAATCATCCGCTTCAGCCGGATTGATAGTGTATGTATTGCTATCAATTTTATTAAACCTTTCTCCTATTTGGACAGTGATGACATCCTGCCCAAGTTGTTGCAATTGTTGAATAAGTTGTGAACCTACCCCATATTCGTCTACAAAAATTAGAGAGCAGCCAGAGGTAATTTCTTTTGTTTTTACAAGGGGAACTCGTTTCCAAGAAGGAACATAAAACCAGCCAGTAATATTAGGCTTTTTACCCTGCTTGCTTTCAGCTTTACCTGATACTTTTTGTATTTCTGGTTCAATCCAGTAACGCTGACGTTCAAAGGGATAAGTCGGTAAAGGTACGCGGTAACGCTGTTCTTCTGTATAAAAACCAGACCAATTTATCTCAACTCCTGCTAACCACAACCGTCCTAAAATATTGAGTAATAAAGATGCATCCGATTTTTCTTCATGAGGATGATGCAAGGAAGGTAATACTATTTGTCCGGCTGCTTCTTGGGTGTGTTGTTTGACGAGAGTACACAAAGTACGTCCTGGACCAACTTCTAGAAGAATGCGATCGCTTTCTTGCAACAAAACTGATAAACCAGATGAAAAATGCACTGTTTGACGTAAATGCTGTACCCAATAATTTGGACTTATGGCTTCTTCTGCTGTAATCCAAGTTCCCGTTAAATTGGAAATGAAAGGAATTTGGGGAGGATTAAGTTGTACCTTTCTTAGTTCTGCCATAAATGGCTCTAATATCGGTTCCATCATCTGAGAATGAAAAGCATGGGAAGTATGCAAGCGGCGATATTCGATGCCTTTGGCTGTAAGCTTTTCAGCAATTTTATCCACTGCCTCATAACTTCCTGAAACCACACATAAAGAAGGTGCATTATTAGCAGCTAAACACAAATTTTCGTTCAGCAAATCTTTAATTTCGGCTGCTGATGCAGAAACAGAAAGCATTGCACCTGTAGGCATTTTTTGCATTAGTTGCCCACGCACAGCAACCAAAGCTAACGCATCTTCCAAAGACATCACACCAGCAAGACAAGCTGCTACATATTCTCCAATACTGTGACCAATCATTGCTTGAGGAGAGATACCCCAAGACATCCACAATTGAGCCAAAGCATACGAAATCACAAACAATGCTGGTTGTGCTAAAGATGTCTGCTTTAATTGTTCTACTGCTGCTTGTTTTTCAGATTTTTGAGGATAAATAACTGAATGTAAATCTAATCCTAAATGCGGTTCGAGTAGCAAACAACAACGATCCACCTGTTCGCGGAATGTAATCTCAGTTTGGTACAGTTCCCGTCCCATGTCTACATACTGAGCGCCCTGTCCAGGAAACATGAAGGTGATACGTTGAATTGATTCTTCAAAGTGAGTTAATACTTGTTGTGGATCTATAGTTTCTAGGGCGTTTATTGCTTCTTGAATGCTTTGACAAACCACAACACGGCGATAATTGAAAACTCTACGCCCTACTTGCAGTGTGTAAGCTACATCTGCCAAATTTAAATCAGGATGCTGTCTAAGATGTTCAGCAAGATTTTTAGTAGCTGTTTCTAGCGCCGAATCAGTTTTAGCCGATAAACACAACAGTAAATATTCTCTTTTGAACGCCAGTTGCTTCAAGTCGGCAGAGCCGCCCAACGCACTAGCTCCTTTTAAGTTTTGAGTTTTGACTTGTAAAGGTGCTTCTTCTAAAATTACATGACAATTTGTCCCCCCAATACCTAAAGAGCTGACTCCAGCACGGCGCGGTGTAGAAGTTGCATTCCATTGAGTCAGCTTGGTATTGACGTAGAAAGGACTATTAACAAAGTCAATTTCTGGATTGGGTTGTTCAAAATTTAAGCTGGGAGGAATCAATTTATGTTGCAAAGCCAAAGCGGTTTTGATTAAACCTGTAACCCCAGCAGCAGCGTCTAAATGTCCAATATTGGTTTTGATAGAAGCGATCGCACAGAAACCTTTTTTCTCAGTGTCAGCCCGAAAAACATTTGTCAACGCAGAGATTTCTATGGGGTCGCCTAAAGCTGTTCCTGTTCCATGAGTTTCGATGTAGCTGATTGTTTCAGGTTCAACATCAGCAAAAGCTATTGCTTCCGCGATCGCTTCTGCTTGTCCGTTGACGCTAGGTGCTGTGTAGCCAACTTTACCCGAACCATCGTTATTGATAGCACTACCTTTAATCACAGCGTAGATGCGATCGCCATCTGCCTGAGCATCCGATAACCGCTTTAATAGCACCACTCCCACACCATTACCAATAATTGTTCCCTGTGCTTTGGCATCAAAAGCGCGGCAATGACCGTCTGGTGATAAAATTCCCCCCTCTTGATGTAAATACCCTGTTTTTTGAGGTACACGAATCGAAGCCCCACCCGCTAAAGCCATATCGCATTGATAATTTAGCAAACTTTGGCAAGCTAAAGCTGTAGCGACTAAAGAAGTAGAACAAGCCGTTTGAATTGTGATACTTGGTCCAGTCAGATTTAATTTATAGGAAACGCGAGTAGCTAGAAAATCTTTATCATTTCCAATTAATTTTTGGAAAGTATCAGCGGAGCCAATTTGGTCACGATTTAAATTAAATGGTAAATAATTATTTAAACTTGCACCGGCATAAACTCCAATTCTGTTTTCGCATCTTTGAGAGTCATAACCAGCATTTTCCAATGCTTCCCAAGCACATTCTAAAAATAAACGATGTTGCGGATCAGTCATCTCCGCTTCTTTAGGATTAAAGCTAAAGAAACCAGCATCAAATAAATCTATATCTTCTAATACCGCACCCGCTTTTACATAGTTAGAATTATTAAGTAATGATGGATCTACTCCAGCAGCAATTAATTCTTCATCGCTGAATTGAGAAATTGATTCAACACCATTGCATAAATTATGCCAAAATTCCCTAATATTTTTTGCACCCGGAAAACGCCCAGCCAAACCGATAATAGCAATAGCTTCCATAAATTACTACTTACCTTTTAAATTACTTAATATTCTTCCACTGCTTCATTGCTTCTCTTTGTTTTTGCGCGCGATCGCTAATTCCTTTGAAAGTTGTTTGTGCTGATGAATTTTTGCTTAAATGTTCTGCCAGTGATTTAATAGTTGGATTCTGAAAAATTTCTACAACTGATAAATCTCGATTCAAAAATTCCCGTAATTTGTTGTTTACCTGCACTACCAGCAAAGAATGTCCACCTAAATCAAAGAAATTATCGTTAATCCCTACTTTTTCTATCTGTAGTACCTGCTTCCAAACCTGAGCTATTGTTTTTTCTACCTCTGAATGAGGAGCTTGGTAATTAGTTGCTAATTCTGGACGCAAGTTTTCGGGTGCGGGTAAAGCACGACGATCTACTTTGCCATTGCTCGTTAGAGGTAATGCTTCTAAAAATACAAAAACAGAAGGAAGCATATATTCTGGCAGTTTTGTATTGAGAAAATCCCGTAATTCATTAACATAAACTGAAGTTTTTTGCTCAGTAACTACATAAGCAATTAGGCGCTTTTCATTCGCAATAACTACTGTCTCTCTTACGGTTTCATATTGTGCTATAACTGCTTCAATTTCTCCTAGTTCAATCCGAAAACCACGAAGTTTAACTTGATGGTCAATTCTTTCCAAAAATTCAATGGTTCCATCAGCATGATAACGTCCTAAATCTCCTGTTTTATAAAGCCGCTTCTCTGGTTCAAACGGACTAGAAATAAACTTTTCGTTAGTCAATTCAGGTCTATTCCAATAGCCTCGCGCTAAACCCGCACCACCAATATATAATTCACCAGGAATACCAATTGGCACAACTTGCAATTGTTTATCTAATATATATATCTGGGTATTAGAAATAGGACGACCAATAGGAACAATTCTTTGATTGTTGTTTGCTTTACAGCACCAAGAAGTCACATCAATAGCTGCTTCTGTCGGTCCGTAGAGATTGTGCAATTCTGCCTGCAAACGCTCAAAAAAGCGTTCTTGTAGTTCAAAAGATAGTGCTTCCCCACTACAAATTACACGTTTGATACTGTGGCAGTTCTCCAGTCCTGGTTCCTCTAAAAACACTTGCAGCATTGATGGGACAAAGTGCAATGTTGTAATTTGCTGTTGAGCGATTAGTTGAATTAGATAGCTTGCATCTTGATGACCACCTGGTTTAACTACGACTAGAGTTGCACCAGTAAATAGAGTCCAGAAAAATTCCCAGATAGAGACATCAAAACTGAAGGATGTCTTTTGTAAAATTCTGTCCCTTGCTGTTAATTGATAAGTATCTTGCATCCACAGTAAGCGGTTGCATAAACCCTTGTGAGTGTTAATTGCTCCTTTGGGTTTTCCGGTAGAACCAGAAGTATAAATTATGTAAGCGATGTTTTCTAGCTGAACGCTACTAACTGGGTTAGCTTGGCTGTAATCAGTAAATTCTGCACTTTCTTTATCTATAGTTACTAATTTGGCTTGGTGTGGTGGTAGCTCATAAACTAGATGCGGTTGCACTAGCAACAATGGTAGTTGAGCATCTTCTAACATGAATGCCAAACGCTCTGGAGGTAGGAGCGGATCTAGCGGCAAATAAGCACCACCTGCTTTCATAATTGCTAATATCCCAACTACCATTTCTACAGAGCGTTCCATGCAAATACCAACCAAGGTTTCTGGTTTCACACCTAGATTTTGTAGGTAGTGAGCTAGTTGATTAGCTCGATTGTTTAACTCTCGATAGGTCAGTTCTTGATTAGCAAAAATCAGAGCGATCGCATCCGGTGTTTTTTCTACTTGTGCCTCAAACAACTCATGGATACAAGCTTCTTGGGGATAATCGACTTTAGTATTATTCCAGTCTATTAGTAGTGTCTCACTTTCAGCAGGTGTCAATATTGGTAAGTCAGAAATACGTTGATTAGAATTACTAACTATACCCTCTAGCAAAGTTTGGAAGTGCCCTACCATCCTGGCTATAGTATCTGCGTTAAATAAATCGGTGCTGTATTCTAGCGTCCCGATCAATCCTTCTTTACTATCAATCATTGATAGCAGAAGATCAAATTTAGCAGTTTCAGTATCTAGTTCCTCAGTTTTCCAAATATCATCTGAGGTAGGATTTTGCAGAACAAACATCACCTGAAACAATGGATTATAGCTCAAATCCCGATTTGGGTGTAATGCTTCTATCAGCTTTTCAAAAGGCAAATCTTGATGAGTATAGGCATCAATTGCCACCTTTCGCACTCGTCCCAACAATTCTGTAAAAGTGGGATTTTCTTCTAAGTTGGTACGCAATACCAAAGTATTGACAAAACACCCAATTAACTGCTTCAGTTCTGCCCGGTTACGGTTGGCAATTGGTGAACCAATAACAATATCTTCTTGACCTGTGTAGCGGTAAAGCAAAGTTTGAAACGCTGCCAACGAAGTCATAAATAAGGTTGTACTTTCCCGTTGGCTTAACTGTTTGATAGCTTCAGTTAAGGTTGTAGATAATAGAAACTTCTGCTGCGCTCCCCTAAACGTTTGTATTGGGGGTCTGGGACGGTCTGTAGGTAGTTGCAGTACAGAAATTCCGCCTAATTGCTGCTGCCAATAAGCTAAATGCTTCTCTATAACTTCACCTTGCAACCAGTTTCGTTGCCAGTAAACAAAATCAGTATACTGTACAGAAACTTCTGGTAATTCTGTTTGCGTATCTGACAGAGACGGCTTTTCATCAGTTAAAGTTTGATAAATTGCAGATAATTCTTCAACTAGAATATTAATTGACCAACCATCACCAACCAAGTGATGCAGCGTTAAAACTAATATTGCCTCTTCTGCTTTCAAGTGCAGCAGTTTTGCCCGCAATAACGGTGCTTGTCCTAAGTCAAAAACAACCTTAGCTTCTTGCTGAGATAATTTTTGTACTTCCATCGATCGCTGTTCATTAGCAAGATGCTGTAAATCAACTTCAGGTATAGTTAATGCGACAAAATCTGCAACTTTCTGAACAGGTTCACCATTCACTACCTCAAAGCTTGTCCGTAGAATGTCGTGTCTTTGAATAATTTCATTGAGACTGCGAACTAATGCAGATAGATTCAGCCGTCCTTTTATTTGAACAGCTACAGAAATGTTATATGTAGCTGTCCCCGGTTGCAGTTGATTGATAAACCACAACTGCTGTTGAGTAAAGCTAAGTGGATGATAATTAGTGGCTGTCTCTACTTTGATAGGCAGGTATACACTATTCTGGTTGCAATTAACTTGGTCTAGTATTTGGGTTGCTAACTCAGCAATACCAGCACCATCAAAGAATTCAGCTATAGATATAGCTACCCCAAAATCAATCTCAATTCGGTTTTTTAACTCGAAAACTTTCAGGGAATCTAGACCCAAACTACTCAAAGGTTGCTCTCGGTCTACTTGAGAAGGAGCTATCCTCAACACCCTTGCTACTAGGTTTTGTAAATGGCAATTTAATAATTCTTGTCGTTGTTCTGATTCTAGTGCTAGTAATTCTGTGCGTGTCAGAAATTGTTCTTCTGTTGGCTGGGCAATTTCCAGAATACTGCTACCAACAACTTCTAATGTACCTGCTAAAAATCCTGCTTTTGTAGTGCGACGTTGAATCTTACCACTGGAAGTTTTAGGAATAGTGCCAGCTTTGATTAAAACAATTGCATAAACTTGCACTTCATGTTCTTGAGCGATCGCTTGCCGAATAGCACCAATAACTTCTTCTATATTAGGTTTAGCGCGAAACTCTAATTCTTGTACTACTATTAGCCGTTCTTCTTTTTCCACCTCTACCGCAAAGGCTGCTACACTTCCTGCACGCAATGTTTTATGGCTGCGCTCTGCGGTTAATTCTATATCTTGTGGATAGAGATTGCGTCCTCTGATGATGATTAAATCTTTGGCTCTACCTGTAATGAATAGTTCACCATTCTGCAAAAAGCCTAAATCTCCCGTCCGCAGGAATGGTCCAGATCCTGTATCTGATAGATAAGCGCGGAATGTCTCCTCTGTCTCTTCTTCACGATTCCAATAGCCTTGACCAACACTCAATCCAGATACCCAAATTTCCCCGACTTCATCCGATTGACAACTCTTGAGTGTTTCTGAATTAGCAATTACTATTTTCTGTTCTGGTATAATTCGACCGCAACTGACCAAATGATGAACGTTATCATCTTCAACAGATGACTCAACTACTCGATTAGATTCTAATGCAGATTTCTGAACCGCTTTTACAAGAGGTGATGTAGCCTTTTGTACACCGGAAATCATCAGAGTTGTTTCAGCCATTCCGTAACAAGGGTAGAATGCCTCTTTACGGAAGCCACACTCTGCAAAAGCTGCTGCAAACCGCTCTAAGGTATCGTGTCGAATCGGTTCAGCACCATTAAATGCTACACTCCAACTGCTCAAGTCAAGTGTTGCTTTTTGTTCAGGAGTAATTTTTTGCACACATAAATCATAGGCAAAATTGGGACCACCGCTAGTTGTTCCTTGATACTGGGAGATAGCCTGCAACCAACGATAAGGACGTTGAAGAAAATAAGCCGGAGGCATAATAATGCAAGGAAAACCCCCATACAAAGGTTGCAATATGCCACCAATCAGACCCATATCATGGTACATCGGCAGCCACGTCACGAACTTACTTTCTGCGGAATGCTCCATGAATTGGTAAGTTGTCTGAGCATTGTGCAGTAGGTTTCCATGACTAATCATTACACCTTTGGGTGTTCCTGTAGAACCGGAAGTGTATTGCAGAAAAGCTAAGGTATCTCTAGTAATAGAAGGTTCTTTCCAACTATCTTCTATTCCAACAGCAAGATTATCGGTTGTCAGCCACTGCAACGATCGCAGGTCAGTCTTTTCTGTCATTAAAGACTGTACTGTAGGCAATATTTTTGTTGTCGTCAGAGCGATCGCAGCTTGTGCATCTATGGAAATTGCCTTTATTCTCGGTGTGTTGCGCTGATTTCTCGGAGGATATGCAGTTACAGCTACAACTCCCGCATATAAGCAGCCGAAAAAAGCAATTAAAAAATCTAGTCCTGCGGGATAAAGCAGTAAAGCACGTTCTCCAGTCAAACCCAATGCTTGTAATTGAGCAGCTACTCTACGCGATCGGTTGTCTAATTCTTCATAGGTTAGCGTCGCTTTTTCTCTGTCCCCATCTGACAAGAAGGTGAAAGCATCTCGATTTGGCTGGATAGAGCTTGCTTTACGCACGAGTTCAACAACTGTAGAACAGTTACGATCCGCTTCCAGAAAGCTATGAGAAAATTTATTCATTTTTCTGGTTCTTCAGTTTGATGCAACCCTGATAGACTTCTGCTCTGAGGAAAGAAAAATAAAGAGCAGACTAAACGCTACTAATTACTAGCGATTTAATTGGGATGAAAGGCTTCGTGTATTATTGCAACTAATTTTTATTTAGTCTTCATCACATTAACGAGAATTAGTCGCTTTAGCAATAGACTATATATCGCTAATTACTATCAAAAGTAAATATTAGATTAGTTTTAATTATATCTTTATATTTATATCTTTCAATAGATGACAAAATATATTATTTTTAAGAAGTCTCCGTAAAACTATCTCAGTTTTGTCAGGGCTGCATCAATTTTGTCTTATTTGATACAAATCCGTAATAAAGAAAGCTAAAATAGCTTTTTTAAATACTGTGTTAGATAAATATTTTTGATTAATAGTACGGTTTTTTGGTGTAAAATAAGCACTTGGCTTAAAAAAGATTACTGCTGAGTATCGATTACTTGAAAGAAATTATTATTTAGGTTGTATATTGTGTGAGTTCGTAATATCATTAGGCTAATTTCAAATTAAATGATAATAGCTTTCATTAGCTGTGTTGTGTCTTCAGGTACAGCAAAGCAATATTATTGAGTGTGAAGAGGACGAATGAAGTTGGATAGATCGTTTCAAAGCCTGCTGCTGACAGGTGCAGTTGTTATTTTTCTCAGCACTCCTGCGACATGTGAGGAAGTACAAGAGGATGGAATAGGCAAATCTTCAGTATTGGCTCCCACTTACAGAAAACCCAGACTTAGACAGCTTCAAGTTCCAAGTTCTCTGCAAAGGAAAAAGTCAGATAAACCAAGTAAAAAGATTCTTCAACTGAGTGAGATTGAACATTTTCCCAAGAGTGCAGACCTACTTGTACAAGCACCAGCACCAACTAACCCACCTAACTCAGAACCAAGAAGCGGGAATCAAGTTTTACCAATTACGGGAGTTAAGGCAAATCCCACCGCAAAGGGTGTGGAGGTGATTTTAGAGACAACCCAAGGGAGTCAACTGCAAGTAGCAAATCGCAGTGCAGGTAATAATTTTATTGCTGATATAACTGGTGGGCAGTTGCGTTTACCGTCAGGTGAAGCTTTTACATTTCGTTCCGAAAAACCGCTTACGGGAATTACCGAGATAACAGTTACGAATGTTGACGCCAATACTGTGCGGTTGACGGTGGTAGGTGAGAAGGCTTTGCCTGCGGTTGAGTTATTTGATGATAATGTAGGGCTGGTTTTTGCAGTACCATCTGCGGCAACAGCAACGCAGCAACAGTCAACACCCGAAGTTGAAGAGAAGCCAGGAACTGAGACACCGCAGCAGAAACCGTCAGCACAGCAGGATGACTCAATTGAGTTGGTGGTTACGGGTGAGGCAGATGGGTATCGGGTGCCCAATGCTTCCACTGCAACCAGAACAGACACCCCACTGCGTGACATTCCCCAATCAATACAAGTAGTTCCTCGGCAGGTGCTGGAGGATCAGAAAGCCCAAAACTTGACTGATGCACTCAGGAATGCGGCAGGTATTGTACAAAATAATTCATCCCTGAATTCATTTGATCGATTTACTATCCGAGGTTTTGCCAGCCAAACCTCAAACGTCCTCCGCAATGGCTTAAGAGATGCAACCAATAATGATGTAGGCTCTAATGTTAGCAACATTGAGCGGGTAGAAGTTCTCAAAGGACCAGCCTCTGTACTTTATGGAGAAGGTTCGCTGGGAGGTACAATTAACATCGTTACAAAACAACCGCTCAGTCAGCCTTACTATGGGTTAGAAGCAACCTTCGGCAATTACGATTTTTATAGAGGTTCGCTAGATTTTTCTGGTCCACTCGATGATAGTAAAAGATTACTATATCGGCTGAATGGCTCTGTGCAAAAATCAGGGAGCTTTGTTGATTTTGTTAACGTTGATAATTACTTTATTTCACCCGTTTTAACTTGGCTGATAGGTAAAAACACAACAATAACCTTTGAAGCAGAATATCTGAACACCGAACAGAAAAACTATACTGGTCTGCCAGCCGTGGGGACTGTGTTGCGAAATCCAAACGGCAAAATTCCCATCAATCGTTTCATTGGAGAACCAAACGATTTTTACAACCGTAGTGTTTTTCGAGTTGGATATAATTTGGAGCATCGCTTTAGCGAAAATTGGAAGTTGCAAAATGCTTTCCGAGCTTCGTTTCGTAGTTTCGATTTCTTGAATACTTTCCCTCTTGGCTTATCACAAGATGGTCGTTTTCTTAACAGGGGTGGTGTTAGATCACAAGAAGATGATGGTGGTCAATTCAGAGATGTCTATAATCTAGACAACTATATTGTTGGCAAATTTCAGACTGGTAGTATTAAACACGAACTAGTAACTGGTTTCAATTTATCTAGAGACGTATCTAGAAATCGATTAGCTCTCTTTTCGTTAGCTCGGCTTGATCTATTTAATCCAGTTTATACTAACTCTAGATTTAATATTAGAAACTTAGCCGAGAATGTAACTACATCGGATGTTTTAGGTATTTACGTTCAAGATCAAATTTCCTTGACAGACAACTTCAAGGTACTTCTAGGTGGACGTTTTGATATTGCTAGCCAAAGTTTTGAAAATCTTTCCGATTCATCAAGTAATAGTTTTCAACAAGACGAAGTATTTAGCCCTCGGATAGGTATCGTTTACCAACCAATCAAACCTATTTCCCTTTATGCTAGCTACAGTAAGTCGTTTCAACAAGTTGTTGGTTCAGGATTCGATAATCAACTTTTTGAACCGGAACGAGGTACTCAATATGAAGTAGGTATTAAAGCAGATTTGACAGACAGACTTTCGTCAACTCTTGCTTTTTATGAACTAACTCGCTCAAATGTTTTAACCACCGACCCCAACGACGACTCAGGACTTTCTTCTATCCAAACAGGAGAGCAAAGAAGTCGAGGAATTGAGTTAGATATCAGCGGTGAAATTCTTCCAGGATGGAACGTTATTGCTTCCTATGCTTATACAGATGCCATCCTTGCTGAGGATGAAGATTTTCCGGTTGGGAATAGATTGAATAACGTGCCAGAAAATGCTTTGAGCTTATGGACTACTTATGAAATTCAGAAGAGTAATTTAAAAGGGTTAGGCTTTGGTTTGGGGATGTTTTATGTTGGTGAACGACAGGGAGACTTAGAAAATTCCTTTACAGTACCAAGCTATGTCCGCACAGATGCTGCCATTTATTACAAAAGAGACAACTTTAAAGTAGCACTTAATCTAAAAAACCTATTTGATCTTAGGTATTTTGAAGCTGCTGAGAGTAGCTCGCGTGTCTTTTATGGTCAGCCTTTCACTGTACAGGGAACAATTTCTTGGCAGTTTTGATAAAGAGAAATTTTTGCTTTAGTTAAACTGAGAACTTAGCGATGAAAGTGAAACCAGAAAATTTTTAGTCTCTATTATTTTGTCCAATACAAAAGTAAATAAATTATGAAACTCCGTCCAGCAGTCCTCGTGTTACACCGCTTGATAGGAATCATAGTCGGAATAGTAATAGCAGTGATTGGCTTAACTGGTAGCACTCTTGTTTTCTGGCATGAAATTCATCATGAGCTAAATTCAGGATTAACGGAAGTAGTACCACAAGAGCAAAGGATATCAATCGATGAGATTGAGGAAACTGTACAAAAGGCTTATCCCGATTGGCAAATTTCATCAATCCAGATGCCTCGCTCTCCTAATAATTCTTATGCGATCGCTATCACCTCCAAAGAAGATAAACAAGATAAGTCTCTGGATGTGTATGTGAATCCCTATACAAATGCAATTCTCGGTTCTTTGCAATGGGAAAGCACTTTGATGGGAATTATTTATCAAATTCATGAATCATTCTTAGCTGGAGATATCGGAAAAAAAGTTGTTGGGATTTGTGGCATCTTGTTGGTGTTATTAAGTATCTCTGGAGTAATACTTTGGAATGGTTGGCATAGACTCGCTTTCGGATTCAAAATTCGCTGGCGATCGCCTGGGAAACTTCTGAATTATGACCTGCATAAAATTGTAGGAATTTTCTCGGTAACATTTTTGATACTGCTAGCTTTAACAGGTTTCTGCTTGACATCTGTCAAAGAGACGCGACAAGTGATGCATTACCTAACAAATACTCCGAGCATCCCTCACCCAACTTCAACAGTCATTGCAGGTCAAACGGCTCTGAAAATGAGCAAACTTTTGGAGTTGGCTAATAATGCTTTGACCGCAGGGGAAGTTACTCTCATTTCTTATCCAGAAAAACCAGAGTCAGCAGTTTCTTTTATCAAGAAACAGCCTCAAGAAGCAAATTATTATGGTCGTACGTATATAGATATTGACCAATACAGTGGCAAAGTGTTGCGGATAGATAATCCACTCACAGAGTCACTTAGAACTAAATTTGCAAATGCTGTATTTAGTATATTTATCCTGCATACAGGGCGTTATGGCGGACAACCTATGAGGATTTTGTATGTGGTTATTGGCTTAGTTCCTACTATTTTGTTGATCACAGGGTTCTTGATGTGGCGACAGCGCCAGTGGGCAAAAGCACGTCGTCAAGAGGCAATGAGATTGAGTCAGATAGGTTTGCCAGATAGTAAATAATCAATATTTTTATGACATTACATACTCGTAAAACTACTAATATGCGGACTTTTATGACCGTCTGGTTTGGTCAAGCGGTTTCGCTCATTGGCAGTAGTATGACAGATTTTGCTTTTACTATCTGGGTGTGGGAACTGACTGGTGAAGCAACACCACTAGCATTGTTTAGTTTTTTTACAAAACTGCCACAAATTCTGTTTGCACCTATAGCTGGTGTAATAGTCGATCGCGCTCCTCGTAAATTATTGATTATGCTGAGTGATACAGTGAGCGCTCTGTTGAGCATAACTGTACTGTTGCTCTATGTGACACAACATCTGCAAATATGGCATCTCTACTTGATTGCAGCAATCAAAGGCACATTTGAGCAATTTCAAACACTAGCGTTTTCTGCATCAATATCTGTAATAGTACCAAAACAACATTACAACCGTGCTAGTAGTATGGGTTTTCTTGCTAGTTACGGCTCTAATATCGTAGCACCGGCACTGGCAAGCGTCCTTTATGTAGTTATTGGTATTGCTGGTATTTTAATTATCGATCTGACTACTTTTGCGATCGCAATCATTACGGTCTTGATAGTGCATATCCCTCAACCTGCTATCAAAGAAGTAGAACCACAAACTAGCACTAACATTCGACAGGAAATCAGCTTCGGCTGGCAATACATTGCTGCACGTCCTAGTCTACTTTCGATGATAGTTTTAATGTCTTTGTTCTGGTTTGCTCATGACATTGGTGCTGCACTTTATTCACCATTGATTTTGGCACGCACTGGAAATGACGCTCAAATTTTAGGTGGTTTAGCCTCAGCAGCCGGAATTGGTGGTGTTACAGGGGCTTTGCTTATCAGCAGTTGGGGAGGTTACAAACGCCGTATTAATGGGGTACTTCTCGGTATGATTGGTGCTGGTTTGAGCAAAATTGTCTTCAGTTTGGGTACAAATCCCTTAATTTGGATTCCTGCTCAGTTTTGCTCGTCTCTTAACTTCCCTTTACTTGGTAGTTCTAACGATGCTATCTGGCTAGCCAAAGTGCAAACCCAAGTCCAGGGACGTGTTTTTGCTACACGCTCTGTGGTTCAATTAGTAACTTCCTCAGTTGCATTCTTGATAGCTGGACTACTAGCCGATCGCATTTTTGAACCAGCCATGCTTTCTGAAGGTAGCCTGGCACCTTTTTTGGGCAGAATCTTTGGTACTGGAAAAGGTGCGGGTATTGCAGTGTTGTATTTTATCTCTTCGCTGGGTTTGCTATTAGTTGGTTTAAGTGGATACGCTTTTCGCAATTTGCGTGATGTGGAAATGCTTCTACCAGATAATGATGTTGAAAACCGTACTTGAAAGTATCAACTCATCCCCAATTATGCCTATTAAACCAACTTCTAACTCATGGATTGCTTGCCCCAAACCTAATCCTCAAGCTTCTTTGCGACTATTTTGCTTTCCTTATGCAGGTGGTAGTTCTTTAATTTTTCGCACATGGGCAGATAGTTTACCCAAAAATATTGAAGTTTGTCCGATAGAATATCCAGGTCGAGGAACCCAAATAAGGTCAGTTCCTTTTATGCAGTTGGAACCTCTTGTAAGTGAGATCGCTCCCGTTCTCTTACCATATTTAGACAAACCATTTGCTTTTTTTGGTCACAGTATGGGTGGGCTAATATGCTTTGAAGTTGCTCGTCTACTTCGCAGGAACTACGGAAAAAATCCTGTTCATCTATTTATATCTGGTCGTAGCGCTCCTCAAATTTCCCATTGCGATCCACCCATCCATGCTTTATCAGAACCTGAGTTTTTAGAAGAATTACGACTTCTTAACGGCACTCCGGAAGCAGTTCTACAAAATATTGAACTAATGCAACTACTCTTACCCATTTTACGAGCAGATTTTGCTGTTTTAGAAACTTATACTTACACTAATGAACCGCCATTGGAGTTTCCTATCACTGCTTTTGGTGGCTTGCAAGATAAAGAAGTCAGTGCCGAGGAACTTGAAGCATGGGGCGAACAAACGACTAGTTCCTTTGAATTAGAAATGTTTTCTGGCGACCATTTTTTTCTGCATTCAGCCCAATCTATTTTACTGCATACTATAGCTCAAAAACTGAAGATGTATTTGCTTATTTAGTATTTCCTATGTATCAATATAGCGGTTTAAAGTGTGATAAATCGTAGAGACGTTCCACGCTTTACGTCTCTACAATAGGTCAAATTTATCGACGTTGTTTTTCAAATCATTCCGCCAATATGCAACGCCTAAAAAACTTTGCGTTCGTCCAAGTGCGCTAATATTTCTTGTCGATCGCGCCACACTGGACGCAACTGTTTTTTAGCAAACATCGGCAATTGGTCGCCAATATGAGATGATCCCGGTTGAGTTGCATTACCATAGCTGGTTAGTGCCATCGCTTTTACAGGGTTGGAAAACTCAATTGCAGCCACATACGAATCCCCTGCAACAGGCTGAAACCTTTTATTTTCTGAGGGAGCAAAATTAAGAACGCGGAAGATACCAAGTATCCCCTCCCCACCATTTGCAGGCAAATCTCTATTTGCATATTTCAAGCGAAAAACCTCACCCCACGGCACATTCAGCGCTCCATAAGTCTTTTCTACTTTGGCTGCCGCTGCTGACAACATTGCTACTGCATTTTCAGGATTAATCAAACCATCAGGTGTGGTACGCGGTGAATCTTCACTCCAAGGTTTAGTAAACGCCTTATCTAAATCCATTTCCTCCACCCAAGACGCAAAAAGTACCGCACCTCGACTATCTGCATTAGCTTGTCTATCCCAAGTTGACAGTACACTAGCTGCACGTTTAGCTAATTCATTACCGTACTGCTTTGCAGCAGGTATTAAATCATCTAATATGCGGTCTGCTAGTTCCATCCGGGTAGAATGTTTGTATTCAATCATTTCCTCAAAAGAAATTTTGTCATCTTCTGCCAACATTTTTGCAGAACGTTGCGCTCGGAAATTCATGAAACGAGGAGCCATGTAAGCTGGGTAATCCGAAGCTTTGATAGCTTGTGGAAAGGTAGTTGTCCAAGGTGGGTCATTTGCATTTTGTAACCAGCCGCTTCGAGGGTCAATCACGCGGGGTAAATCTTGGTAAGGGTGAATTTTCGTCCATAAGGTTTTTGATGTATCACCAGGAATAATGCCTTCCCAGTATTTAAAATCTCCGTCTTGACGCACTGGAACCTGTCCGTTAAACAAGTGCATAATATGTCCTTCTCGGTCGGCATACATCACTGTAAACATCGGCAGTTGCAAGCGCTGAAGAACCTTTTGGAACTGAGTCAGATTTTGCGATCGCGCCATATCCCACCACTGTTGAAGCGTACCAGGATGGTCTAGACCTACTACTCGCAGCGCGATCGCTTTACCTTCTTTCTCTGACACAACAGGTCCATGAACAGAACTTTTGACTACTAGCGGTTGCTCCAGCAGCGTCCCATCTTTTTGCTTTAGCTTCATCCTCCTTGTTTGTGTTTCAAAGCTGCGAACTTTACCGTCAAAAAGATAACCACCATTTGTAAGTTTAAGAGAGTAAGCATCCCAGCCATCGAAGGTGTTGACAGTATGAGTCCAACCCAAATTATCGTTGAAGGCGATCGCTAAAACAGGAATCCCCACCAAAGTGGCTCCATAAGCATCAATACCTGGGGCAGTTATTTGCGCTTCATACCACAAATATAAATCTGACCAGGGAAGGTGAGGATTTGCCAGTAACATTGCATTCCCGTTTACAGTATGTTTGGGTGCGATCGCCCAACCGTTAGAACCAGCTTTTGGTTCTTGGCTACTCACACCCGCTACTTGCTCTGGACTGACTACAAAAGTAAAATTAAGCACTCGCTGAAGATGAGCCAGTACATCTTCTCCTTTAACTGGCAATACAACCTCAACCGAGTCGTCAATTAAATCAGCATGTTCCTTTACATAAGTATTTATCCCAGCAGCAAAGGCATCAAGGTAACTGCGAAAAGCTGGACTTTGTGCAGAATACCAAGAACCAGCGCGTTCGGGTACTCCCATAGTCAGCACCCATTTATCTGATTCTAAATACTTTTCTCCCCAATATTCAGCAGCACGTCCCCTTGCTTGACCGTACATACGCAGCAACAAGTTACCATGACTTTGCATCTGCGCCCAACCAAACGCTTGAAAGGTACTTCGGGTATCTTTGCCGTATATATGCGGTACACCGTAGGTATCCCAAAGTATCTCAGTCGATTTTGGTGGAGAGCTTAAACTTTGACTCCCCACAACCAAAGCCAAAATCAGACCGAGTATAAACGGTAAAACCCGATTCGGGCTTTTTTTTAAATATCCTGAGCGGATAACGCTTGGAGCGAAAAACGTGAAAAATTTTCGCTCAACAATCAACTGCACCCTGTTAATGAACATGATAATAAAGAGCGAAAAACTTTCGCTCTTGAACTAGCTTGAAGATAGACCTGCTATTGTTTTTGAGTAGCGATCGCTAACCTCGCTCCCTTCACCTGACGCACCTTATCCATTACCGCCACAACCTTACCGTGTCCTACCCCTGCATCGGCATTAATTACTACTATTGACTCTGGGTTTGCACCAACTAAACCACGCACTTGTTCAGTCAGCGCATCAATGGTTGTCGGCTTTTTGTTCAAGCTCACCTGTGCTTGCGAATCTACTGTAATAGTGATTCTTGTGGGAACTTGGGATTGTTGGGATGTTGAAGCTCTTGGTAAATTTACAGGTAAACCTTCTTGCCGAGTTAAAAACAACGTTGACATGATAAAAAATGTCAAAATCGCAAATATCACATCAATCATCGGCACGATATTTATTTGCGGTGGAATATCAGGCTCATCTGGTAGTCGCATATGATTTCTCTCCTCGTTCGTAACGACGACGATAAAGTAGTTCTAATTGTCCGCCATATTCTTGCATAAAGGCGATTTGACGTTGATACAGTCCTCGAAATGTATTGGCAAACATCAACGTAAAAATAGCTACAACTAATCCGGATGCAGTCGATACGAGCGCTTCACTGATACCTGCTGTGACGCTTCCAGTTTTACTACCACCAACATCACCGATATTCAAGGAAGCAAACGAAGCTATCAAACCTAATACTGTACCAAGCAATCCCAACAAAGGAGCAAGGGAGATGATTGTCTCGAAGATATTATTAAACCGTTTGAGTACAGGTATCTCTGCTTGAGCCTCACTTTCCAACGCTAAACGAAACTCCTCTGGATTAGGTTGTTCTAATTCCAAAGCCGAGAGAAACATTCTCGCGATGGGTAAATCTGCATTCTTTTGCAGCTTATCTAGCGCACCCACCACATTATCTAAGCGATATAAATTCAAAACTTCCCGTACTATTCGACTCTGACGTTGATTGATCCGATACCAAAAACGAATCCGTTCGATAATTAAGGCGATCGCAGCCACACTAAAAGCCAGTAGGGGGAACATCACCACGCCCCCAGCGACAAACAGCTCACTTATTCCCATATCTTGCCCCTAAGCAGTATGAATTTGCTATTAACAATCGATAACTACAAAATCATAGTATTGAAACTAGTTTTCAACAAACAGTAGAATGAAATCAGTGCTTATGTCAATCCTATTTAAGGCTTAATGACATAAGTTTTTATTATATTTGACTAGTTTAATTATACTAAAACTGAATTAAAGCTATTGTATATATGTGTTTTGGCGAAATAATCTCTGACATAAGTAGTGAATAAAACATTTATCTAATTAGTTTACTTTTGCAACCAAAAGTTTTATTGTAGAAAAGCAATAGTGAAAATAATTAGCAATAGTTTATGAGTTTCTCCAGTATTGCGATAGAGCAGCGAGAGAAAGAAATCAAAGCGCTAAAAACTTTCTTGGTTTATAGCACGGTCGGCTCCTTGGTGCTGCACGTCGCGGTACTGGCATCTGGTATTGGTAATCTTTTGACGCGAGTACCAGAACTGGAGAACGAACCGATTGAAATGACTTTTGTTGAGCCGGAAGTCAAGGAAACACCAATAAAAGAAGAGAAAAAGCCCTCACCTGAAGATAATAAATTAGGGGAAAGAAAAATTTTGACATCATCAGGGGGTAATGGTGGTGAAGGTTCAGTTGGTGGAATATCTACACAATCATCTCCTCAACTTCAAGCACAACTTCCCGTAACCGTTCAGGCTCCACCACAAGCATCTGCACCCATTAAAAAGACGATTGAGGAGCCTGTTATACCTCAAACATTTACTCCTGTACAGAAGCTACTTGAGAGGCAGCAACGCCAATCTGTCACTCCACCACAACCGCAGAAGGAAGATCCAGTCGTTTCCAAGGAACCGCAAAAGCTAGTAAATAACATACCAAAGGAAACAACTTCAGTTCAAAAGCCTGTTGAAAATACTCAGCCCCAAGAATCACAAAGTTCTACGAAAGTCGCAATTAACAATACGACAGTACAATCATCCACTAGCACCCAAGAAAGTAGCGAGAACTTGAAAAACACGCTAGGTAACATTAGAGATTCAAGACCGACTCAACCAGGTTCCGGTAATAATTCTTCGGAGTTTAATAAACCCGCAGGTGGTGGCAATTCCACCATTGCTTCGGGTTCTGGAACTGGTAACGGTACGGGGAGCGGTATAGGAAATAGTACTGGTACAGGAAATGGTAGCGGTACAGGAAATGGTTATGGAAATGGTAGCGGTACAGGAAATGGTTATGGAAATGGCAGCGGTAGTGGTACGCTTAATGGGACGGGAAGCGGCAGAGGGCAAATAGCTGTCGCACCAACAGAACCCAAGATACCAACCCAAGTAGAAAAACCCGAAGGCAACGGTGGATCTGGAGGCTCTGCGGATGGTCGAGCCGCCTGTAACGACTGTAAAGTTAAATACTCCGAAGGTGCTAGAAGGCGAAAAGCAGAAGGACGAGTAGAAGTAGCTGTTGATACAGATAGAGATGGTAAAGTCACTAACGTGCGGTTGGCTCGTTCCAGTGGCGATCGCGAGTTGGATGAAGAACATCTCAGACAAGCGCGGCAGTGGAAATTAAAACCTGCCGAACAAGGAAGGCAAGGAGTTAATATCGCTACAGAATACTCGATCTCAGGCTCTAGCCGTAACCGTAAAGTGCGAGAAAGGCAGCAACAACGTGAAGAACGAGAAAGACAGCGGCAAGTAGCAGCTTCTTCAGATAACAATAATTCTGGGGATGAAACACCAAGACGCAGAAGGAGAAATCTAGAAGCATCATCTAATAATACAGATGTATCAGTATCGAATGGAGCAAGACGGCGAAATCTAGAATCGTCAGGGGAAAGTGCATCTTCTAACGAATCATCAAGAAGTAGCAGGCTAAGTCAACGCTTGCGACGACGTACAGAAGTTAGTGCATCCAGAAATGAAGATGAAACACCAAGACAAAGGGTAAGAAATTCTGAACAAAGTTCTATTGGTAGTCAGTTGCGTCGTCCCGGAGAAAATAATTCTGGGGAAGCTGCATCAACACCCCGCAAACGTAAGGAAGTAACTGCTGATGTTAGAACATCAGGAGAACAGCAAGCACCGACTAGAAGAAGGAAACGGGAATTTAATCAATCAAATCAGTCTTCAGATAGTGGTAGTCGTTTACGTAGCGTGCTTCGTCGGAGTCGGGAATCTGCACCTGCTACACCTAATAGTGCTGGAGAGGCTGAATAATAAATATAGCGCAACGCGAACGACACCCACGAACTAAGTCTAGACTTGGGCAGTTTTGGGTAAGTTTAACAGAGCGGATAGTCCTTTCGGCAAATAAGGTTAGAATGCCTAATTTATCGAAAGAGACGTTCCGTCGCAACGTCTCTACTATTAATCGAACATTTGCAATTAAATGTTTATAGAATTCGGAATACCCAGAACAACGCAGGGTAAATTAGAGTCTAGTGTCTGGATTATCGGATGATTTATAGACTTACAACCCAGAAACAAGATATCAGCAGCTTCTAATTTAACTACTTTCTGAAGTTCCTCACCAACGGAGCCAAACCGCAAATGAGCTTTGAAAGAACCTTGCCATTCTTCAGCCAGACTGCGTGCTTGCCAAAGAATTCGGTCTGCTTGTGTGAGGGTGTCTGTCAATTTTGTTTCTAAAGAAAGTGCGTTTGATGTCAGTTTTGGTTCAGATAAAACGGATGTAACAGACTTGGATGCATAGTTGACTGGATATGCCAATGATGGCTCATGCATTTCGGAATTAAAGACATCTATATAGTGATTTTTTTGATTATCTTCTACTACATAAACAGCTTGAACTATAACTTGTACGTTAGTGGCTAAACGTGTTTGATGGGCAATCCAAAAAGCAATGTCTAGCGCGGTATGGCTGTTGGGAGAACTGTTGTAGCCAACGATTAAGTTAATTGATTTTGCTGGTTGAGCTTTTTCCGTAGAAGATGTTTTTGGTGATAGCAATACCATTTGCTCAATTAAGTCATCACGACCTATTGCGCTTTGCAAACGAACTAACATTGGCTTGATTTTCACAGGTTTAACTTCTCTCTACTAAAATGAACGATGAATGAGAAGCAGGGTAAATAAAGCTTGAATTTTAAAAAATGAAGTATGAATTAAGAAGTATATTTTTCATCTTTCATCCTTTATGATTCATCTTTATGTTTAAGGAAACCCCAATAACAACTGCTATAACAGCCAAAGTTTTGGGGGTTCCTTCCATTGCCGACGGAGTTAGCTGACGGGCTAAGACTGGAAGGTGTCTCTCTCTAATAGTTATGAGTTATGTAGAGACGTTCCGCTGGAACGTCTGTACGGGAGGAGCGGAGTTAAATAGTAACTACTAACTCTTAACTCTTAACTCTTAATTAACTTACTAAAAGATACGCCCCATAAGATGGTTCCTCCGCTTCAAATCTAGATTTGATGAATTTGAATTAGGCTACCCACTAGGATAAATGATAGTTTATTTTACTCGTCTTGAGTAAAATAGCGATCTAAGAAGTTTAGTGCGTGATTGCGAAGTTCAAAGTATTCTTTTGAGTTTCGCATGGCAGCGCGATCGCGTGGATGTTCAAAAGGAACTTTTAATATTTCTCCAATATTAGCCGCTGGACCGTTGGTCATTAAGACAATGCGATCGCTCATATAAATCGCTTCATCCACATCATGAGTAATCATCATTACCGCTTGTCGGTGATTTTCCCAGATATCTAAGACCTGACGCTGTAATTTACCACGAGTTAAAGCATCCAACGCTCCAAAAGGTTCATCCATCAGCAGCATTTTCGGACGAATGGCGATCGCTCTGGCAATACCTACACGCTGTTTCATACCTCCAGAAATTTCATCAGGATATTTGTCAGCCGCCGCATTTAAATTTACCATTGCCAAGTGTTCATTTACAATGCTAATTTTCTCGGCACGAGATGCATTTTTTAACACTTCATCCACAGCTAAACGGATGTTTTCCCGCACAGTTAACCAAGGTAAGAGCGAATAGTTTTGAAACACCATCATTCTTTCGGCTCCCGGCTTGTTAATTTCTTTACCATCAAGCCGAACTGAGCCGGAAGTTGCTTTTTCTAAACCAGCTACTATTTTTAATAAAGTGGATTTACCACAACCGGAGTGACCAATTACAGAAATATATTCGTCTTCACCAATACTGAGATTCACATTATCTAGGACGACAGATTTTTTACCTTCTGGTGAAGGATAAGCTTTCACTAAATTTTCAATTTCTAGAAACCCAGTGCGGGGTGTGGCGATATTATAGTTATCCCCGGTAAAAGAGGTAGATTTCATCTTGAGAAACTCCTGAAATAATACTGATGAAGAATGATTTTTGGCGTTGCATAACCGTGGGATGAATCTACGAGACGTTCCAGCGGAACGTCTCTACAATACGTATATTGCATTCATCATCCTATAAATATGCAACATGGCTTTTTTAACCCATATAAAAACGGGTGGGTGCGTTTGCCCTAATCTCAAAACTGTTGAGATATCCCACAGGATCGCTGGGGTCAAAGCCTTTTTTGTCGATGAATACTTCTGGGGATTCCACTTTGTAATCATCCTTGGGACAATCGATACCCATTTCAGCAGCAATTTCGCGATATAAATCGGTTCTCCAGCCTTGTTGAGCAAATTTATCGGCATTTTTGGGAAATTCCTTAATTTGTCCCCAACGTGCGGCTTGTGTCATTAACCAGAGGCTTCTAGATCGCCATAAAAAAGTAGAGTGTTCTCCTGGTTGTTTGGGAATGTTGTCAGGAATATCGTAGAAAATGGTAGTATCGGCAGCTTTGATGGTGCGGTCTTTGCCATCAAATCCGCCATAGTTGTAGTTGCCGACAATTCCGGGACTTGTAAATTTAGCGATCGCCGCACCTTTCTTTTTCGGTTTTGCACCTGTAAAGGAGCGCTCTGTAATCAGTTCGGCAACTTCTTGGCGGTTTTCCGGTTTGCTGCAATATTGGCAAGCCTCAATCATCGCTTTCACCAGAGAACGATAGGTTTTTGGGTATTTGTCGATGAAAGATTCCATCACCCCCAATAGCCGATCTGGGTGTCCCTGCCAAATTTCTTTGCCTTGAGCAAAGGTAAAGCCGACACCTTCATTGCCTGTAATTGCCCGTGTATTCCAAGGTTCCGCAACCATGTAAGCTTGCATTGCGCCAATCCGCACATTTGTCACCATCTGCGGGGGTGGAACGATGATGACGCGAAACTCTTTCAGGGGATCGACACCTGCGGCAGCGGATACATAGCGGACAAAGTACTCGTAAATAGAGGAACTCAGTACCACAGCCCATACTTTACGTTCTGGTGGTTGGCTGTCAAAGTATGCCCGAAACTGTTTGCCAAATGCTTCTAAATCGCCGTTGTATTCGTACCACGGACGCAGCCCAAAATCCCACATGGCTTTGTTCATCGTCATAGCGTTGCCGTGGCGATGAATGATCATTGCCGCACACAAGGGGGCGTGGCGTGCCCCTTCAGCACCGATTCTGGCGTTGGTGACGGCACCTGATACCACGGGTGAGGCATCAAGGCGACCAAAAATTAGACCGTCGCGGGAGGTTGCCCAGCTAGCTTCGCGATTGAGTTTGACATTCAAGCCATATTTGCGGAAGAAGCCTTTTTTCCAGGCGATCGCAAATGGCGCACAATCATTCACCGGAACATAACCAACGGTGATATCCGGTTTTTCTAAGTCTTGGGATCTAACTACTGGTTTTATAGCTAAAGCTTCTTCAGTCAGTCCTTTAGCCGAGCGATCGCTCTTAATTGCACACGAAGACAACGCCATCCCCGCTGTCGTTGCTCCGATTCCTAATATAAAGTCTCGTCGAGTCAAGTTGTTATTGTCGGTGTTACTCATACGTCATTTTCACCGATGAAAAGGTTTTTTTCGGCTGGGTAAATTGGCTTTTGATCAGCGCTTAAGCGCTTACTACTAACTAATTTGAAGTTGTCGGACGATGAGTTACTAATTCTTGGATTTTGCCTACGGCGAAGTCAAGTAGTAGCCCAGTTATGCCAATTACGAACACGGCTAAAAATACTGAACTCAGGTTTAAACGGCTCCATTCATCCCAAACAAAAAAGCCGATTCCAATACCACCTGTGAGCATTTCTACAGCAACAATTACTAGCCAAGCAATCCCTAAACTAATTCGCAAGCCTGTAAAAATATACGGCAAACTGGCGGGCAAGATAATTTTTGTAATCGTTCGCAAACGAGGCATTTCGAACACCCGCGCTACATCTAAATAATCTTTAGAAACGCTAGAAACTCCCAGAGCGGTGTTAATAATTGTGGGCCACAATGAGGTGATGAAAATAACAAAAATTGCTGACGGATCTGCTAAGTTGAAGATGGCTAAGGCGATCGGCAACCAAGCTAGAGGCGATACGGGTTTAAAAATCTGAATTATCGGATTAAAAGCCAGCATTGCCGATTTAGACATGCCAATCAAGAAACCCAAAGGAATTGCGACTACAGCACCTAATAAAAAGCCAAGTATTACTCGACGCAGACTTGCTAGCAACAACCAACCAATTCCTAAGTTGCCCGGTCCGCGTTGGTAAAAAGGGTGTAAAATGTAGTCCATATTCGCTGCTAATGCCTCAGGCGGGGTGGGCATTAATTCATGGTTGGCAAGGGCAATAACCCACCACAATAAGATAATTCCCAACAACCCAAGAATAGGTAATATAACTACATCTTTGAAAATTGCAGGTTTTGCCTGTTTCCATACAGCCTGTCCCGCAACTGCAACAATTGCAGCCAAATTTAATTGAAATATCATTGTCACCTCAACAGATTTAAGCGCAGGTACGAAAAATCCGAGCAGCACCAGCCTTGGACACTGATGAGGTCATAACATTATATATAATGTTGATTGCCTCTTCAGTCTCTTCTCAATGCTTACGAAGTTAGCTGACGGGCTAGGGCTGAGAAATGCCCTTCTTAAGAAAGTTATGAGTTATGAGTTATGAGTTATCACTTCAAAACTCCTCACTCTTCACTCCTCACTTTTAACTTTCTATAAAATACGCCCCAAAACATGGTTCCTCCGCTCTAGCATCATCTCACACCGAAACTATTTTGGTAATGACATTTGCTAG
>JBPCQW010000342.1:0-12922 GCA_050997715.1 Hassallia sp. | reverse complement strand
AAACGAGTATGGTCACATTGCCAAACATCATTACTGCACTCTACCTCCAGTTCTCGCCGGTCACGGGTCATGTGCGTTAGTCGTTCCCCTAACATACCTGGGCTTCGTGCTTTTAGCTTTCTCTGCTTCTGTTCGATATATTCATCGAGAATTCGATAGACTGATTGATAACTGGGGTATTCTTCTTTGTTCAGGTTAAGTTGTTTGGCTCTGCCTTTGACCCTAAGAAACACTTGATGTCGGGTCATGCGCTTACTACCCTCATTGCCTTTCTTAAAAGTATCAATAATAAAATCAATCCATTCCTGGTCAATACGGTACTTTCCTTTATCCGATCGCGTAGTCGTTAGCCCAACCAATCTTTCTTCTCGCCATTTCTTGAGTAAGCGCTCTACTTGGCGAATTGACACACCCAGCTTTTGGGCAGCTTCTTTTTTTCTAATCGCATAGGTTTTGCGATCGCATGGTTCGGTCAAACTTTGAATGACATCCATCCTCTGCTTGACTTGCGAAGTCAATAATTCATCAGACGGCAGCCTGTAAAGTTTTACAAACTTTTCCTCGGATTGTGAAGGGTCACTTTCTGTGTTTGTAATTAGAGAGTTTTGTGAGTCCTGAGACATGTTTTACCTCACAGGAAAATGTAGAGGTTTTATGGTGATCTATGAAACTAATGTACTATTAAAATCAGAGTTTGCGACATCTAATTTATGAAATAACATTAAGGAGGAACTTTCCGTCCTCAAAATAAGCGACATTAATTTGTGAAAAAAGTTAGGATTGCGACTTGTAAATTGTGAAACTAGGAAAAACTGTTATTTTTTCCTAAAAATAATAAAACCCTTACATTGCAAGGGTTTTACCATAACTATAGCGACATTAGTTTGTGAAATAACGACATTTAATTTGTGAATGTACAATTTAAAAGGCGGCACCCGGATTTGAACCGGGGGTGGAGGTTTTGCAGACCTCTGCCTTACCACTTGGCTATGCCGCCGCGATTTGCGATTACTGCTTGTCTACTTTCTTTGCTTTATTTTGAATAGCGATTAAGTAGCCATGCGAAATCAGTTCTTAACCATTATAGTGCAATTCTACATCTATAACAATAGGAGCAGCAAAGAGGATTCGGCATCAGATAACTAGTCGCTACTCTCAAAGAGTGGCGATCGCCACTCTTACTCATTAATCTAAGTAAATGCTCGCGTCTGCCACCGTGCAGTGATCAACCGATTATTGCAATTTTATTTACTTAAGTCTTATGTATTTGAGTGCGTACAAAGTTAAGAGTTAGGAGTGAGGAGTTGGTAATTTAAAGCTGGAAAGAGCGCAATTTATAACTCATAACTCCTAACTCCTAACTTTTTATACTTTCACCTCATCCGCAAAACTGCCCCAACGGACAAAGTGAAATGGTCCTGCGACAGATCCCCAGATATGCTCATCAGTTTCTGGGTCTCGTCCTCGGTCAAGGCTAATAAATTTATCGGTGTCAATCTCAAATTCACTATCAAGATAAGTGTTTTTGTTGTTGCGAAACACCATGCAGCCTTTACCTGGTTCAACTTTACCTTTGAAGCTGTTACCAGTCCACTCAACAATCATGTTGCAGCCTGGTAATTTTTCTAAATCGTTGAGGGTTAACTGTTGCAGAAGTTGCAGGTTACGGGAGGCACCATAAAACTTTTCTTCTTGCTTAACGGTATAATTTTCGATTTCGATGCACGAACCGGTATTCACCAACTTCAACACCCGCAAGCGATAGGGATCATTGAGCATATAATCGTAAGCTTGCTCTACAAATAAACTTACCCCTGATAATACTTCCAAGGGGAGGGGACGCATACAGACGCGAATATGAGCAAAAAAAGGCGGATTTTCAAAAGCTTGTTCTTGGTTACTAAAATCAGCCGCCATCCAGCGAGCCAAGGTGGCAATATCAGTAGAATGAGTCATTACAGATGATAAACCGATTGCTTGAAAATAATTTACGAGTTCTTAGAATATTGTAAAACTTGTGGTTGCCTATATTTGTGGAGAATACGATCGCTTATTTTCGTCAATGTCTAGGGACTAGTTTTTCACCTCTAGTCCCTAGTCCCCGTATAATTTACAGCAAAGCGAGATAAAACAATGAAGCTACGGCGCTTAAGTGTGACAATTACGGCTGCTATAATCTGGCAGTTTTGCGGCTCTTTGACTTTAGCAGAGACTAAAAAGCCTCCACAACCGGATAAATTTCCGCCTAGTCCGCTGGAGATTATGATACCAGATCCACTGCTACCGCGTAAACCTGACAAACAACCGTTAACTGTCACTGAACAGCAAAATTTGGCAGCAGCGCTGGATAATTTGAATCAAGAAGCTGCGGCTAAACAGCAAGCTGGGGATAAGGTGGGAGCGTTTGATATTTGGAACCGGGAACTGCGTTTACGCCGGTATTTGGGTTTATTAACAGAAGTGCAAGCACTGTCACGGGTTGGTGCGATCGCTTGGAATGAAAACAATCGCCCAGAAATATTCTATGTTATGCAGCGATTGCAAAAAATTCAAACTTCTTCCTTGCAAAAGCAAAAAAAACTTGCGAAAACAATACCATCTACAACAGTTGATGTAGAACTTTGGCGATCGCTTGGGCAAGCCTATACTGGTTTGCGATCGCCAATTGAAGCAGTCCAAGCTTACGATCAAGTTTTAGTCGCAGTCCGACAAAACAATGATGTTGCTGCCGTTGTCGAAACTCTCAAAACAATGGGAGAACTGCACATGAGTTGGTTTGACTATACCAAAGCCGGCGGCACTTACGAACAATTGTTAAATTTAGCTGCAAAAAGTGGCGATCGCATCAATCAGTTAGCATACCTGCAACAGCTAGCTTACATTTATGAGCAACAAAAACAACCACAGCAATCAATAAAAGTACGTAATCAGTTGATAGAAGCTTACCAGAGTGAAAATAATTTAATTCAGATACCAGAATTAAAACTAGCGATCGGCTCAGATTACCAATCCCTAGCAAAACAAAATCCAACTTTACTCCCAGAAGCCTTCAAAAACTATCAAGAAGCTTATACCACAGCTTGGCAACAGCAACAATACGTTACTGCCGGCGAAGCTTTACAAAAATTAATCGCCTTATACCGTTCCCAAGGACAAACAGAAGAAGCTTTACAAACTGGGCAAATTTTGGTACAGACACAAGAGAAAGCCGTCAACTTTTACGGCATGATGAAAGGCTACGACCAAATAGGGCAAATTTATCTAGAACGTAAAGAGCCAAATCTTGCACTAGCAGCCTTTCAAAAAGGGCTAGAATTAGCCCAACAACTCAAGCATGACGAAGCTTATTTTACCGAGCAGATTCAAAAGCTGTCAAAGTAATCGGAATAGGGAATGGGGACAAGGAGGACAAGGGGACAAGGAGGACAACGAGGACAAGGAAGGATTTTCCGTTGTCTCCCCATCTCCCCGTCTCCCCCTCCCCCCCTCTCCCCCACTCCCCCACTCTCCCATCTAACCAGCCTCTACCTCAACCTGATTCGATACTGTAACAAGCTCGTAGAGTTTATCTTCAAATTTTTCCATACATGCTGACCAATCAAATTCGAGTATGGAGGAGCGAGCTTGTTGAGTTAGTTTTGCTTTGAGGGTAGGATTTTCTAGAATGGCAATTACCTTTTCGGCTAAATCCATTGGATTATTAGGTTCGGATAACAAGCCATTGATATTAAACAAAACCTGCTCTGGATTTCCCCCAGCATCGGCTGCTACAACCGGGGTTCCTGATGCGATCGCTTCCATATTCGTGGTGCAGAAGTTTTCGGTGACAGAGGGGTTTAAAAATATGTCTGCACGAGCGTACCAGCCTAAAAGTTCTGTGCCGTGAGACTCACCCCACACGGTAACATTAGATTTAAACTTTTGGGCACGCTGACGAATTTCCTCATCAGCCGGACCGCTACCAATGATGACCAGATGAACATTAGGAATTTTAGCAGCGATGAGTGGAAATGCATCTAAAAGTTCACCGACATTCTTTTCTGGGGTAATACGTCCGACAAAAAGCAGCAGCGGTCTGTCGTCATTAGGAATTGGGTTATAACTAATGTTTCGGGGATGAAATTTATCGCAATCGACACCTTGATAAGGAAGATATTCGCTACGTTGACAGTTCATGCTTTTGTACTTAGCAAGCTGTTCGTGAGAAGGAAAATAATTGATGTCATAAGCTGCACTCAATTGCTTGACCAAAATGGGAAGAATTGGACGAATCAAGTTGAATAATTGATTTCCAAAGTAATATCGGATATAGGCAACAATATCGGTATGAAAAATAGATATTGTTGGTGTGCCAGTTTTCTTGGCATATTCGCTAGCAATAGGACGACCGTAACCTTGTAAGAACATTGAATAGCACCCTCTCATCTGCGCTGCTTCTTCAACTACCACAATGTCAGGCTGAAACTTCTCCAACAACTTGGTATCGCTCCAATACCGATTGTGCATCGGTTGAGGAAGATGCTTGTACAACATCAGCGGTTGTGATGGAAATGCATAAGAGGAAAATTTGGGGAAAGGCTTTAATTCATCCAGTCCTGGCAAAGCACAATTGCCAACATTTTTGGGGTACTTGTCGTTAAATTCTGGGTGAATCAGAAAGACTTCATGTCCCTGCTGTAGCAACCAGCGAGCTCGCTGGTGTACTGCAACTGAAATTCCTGTCAAGAAGGGAGCGTACAATCCTGTAAACAGTGCAATGCGTAGCGGTTGCTTTTTCATAATTCCAATGAATTTGGGTATTTTTTATCGAGCAGAAACTAAGTTCTGTCTGATGAAGTTGGATTTAGGATTTACGCATTGACACAGATTTTGAATTGTACAGAGTATTTATACTTTGCTCCCCTGTAGTGAGTGCTGAAGCGCTCAATTATTGAGTACTAAAGTCCTCACTACATTAAATAAAAACTTTCTCAAAAACAACAGAAGCAGTACAATTAAAAAGGCAAATTACTTGTACGAATTATCTAATTTTAAGACTATTTGCACGATTGAACTGCATTTGAAACTGCAATTTTTGCATACTATTGTCAAAAGAATAATTTGCAGGTTGGTTGCTTGTTGCTCCTGAACAATATCGCCAAACCTCTACGCAATTGATTTTGAGAGGTGAGTTAATAGTACGATATTCAGCGGTGTTGTCAATGCGTCAGCAGAAAAATTAGGGAAAGATTGTAGCAACCACAAAATCCACTGGTGTACAGCGATGTAAACCCCCAATAACAAAATAGTAGCTAATCCTGTAAAAATTGCTGTGCGAAGAGATTGCTTTTTCATAGAAGCAAATATTTCATGAATATGCTGGTTTTCGGATTTACGCAGCAAATATTTCCCGAAAATCCTGATTAATGTATCTGCTCGAATAACTACAGATACATTTTGATTTAGAATTTACGCATTTACAAATAAGCTATTATATGCTTTTTTATTAGGATTTAAAGCCTATTTGAAGCACAAAGCGTGCTTATTACAGGGAAAGTTTGCTATCGTCAGGTTGATTTGACAATTGATAAGGCTGATATTTGATTAAGCGGATGTTCCAAGGTCCTTTCACTTCATAAGAAACGCCACGCCAATTTACTGTTGATGCCCGTAGAGAGGATAAAAATGCTAATCCATAAACCCACTGTGTTAGGGGAATTGCTATCAGCATTTTCAGGAGGGTGATAACTGATATTTTTGTGTTTGTTTGAACCTGAGAACGAATTAGTGGCTGTATACCTACTTCAAATCCCAGCATGAGAAAGAATAATCCGATGGTATAGATAGCGAAGTTGCCGAAGCACAAAGCCGCAGCATCCCATTGTCCGCTCAACAACGCTACAAAACCTAACAGTATGGCAAGAGTAGGAACTAAGATACTGGAAACAACATCACCAATCACTGCTGACCACAAAGGATGATAAAGTCGAGAAGAAAGTAGTTGGCGCTCAAGACAACTGAGTAAGCTGGGTAAATCGCATTCTTCCCGATTCAGCATCAAAGAAGGAACAAATTTAACTTGCATTTTCTGTTTTTTTAAGACTTTGCATAGCAGCTTATCTTCGTTTAAAGCTTGTCCCCATTTATCTAGCAGTGCTGTTTCTCGGAATATTTCTGTTTTTAGTGCTAAATTACCACCCCAAGGAATGCCGAAAAGGAACATCTGCACAATGTTGGATATGTTGCCTTGGTAGCGTACCATAGTCCCCCAATAATCACCTGTGGGTATATACCAACGGTTGCCGGTTGTTGCACCTATTTTGGGATGTGTTAAAGGAGTGACTAATTCACGCAGCCAATTGGCATGGGGTACCATATCGGCATCGATGAGGGCAATTACTTTGTAGGAATCGTCCAACTCAGAGATAGCTTGCACTAGGGAACTGCATTTGAGGCTGCAATTGTGACGCAGCATTCTTAAAGGGCTGATTTGGACGTTGGTTGCTGCTTGTTGGCTAATATCAGCGGCGATTTTCCAAGCTGGATCATCGTAACTATCGACGACCAACTTTAAATCATAGTGTGGATAGTTCTGGTATAAGAGCGATCGCAAACAATTCGACAAAAACGGATCAACTCCACGTAAGCAAAGAATTACCGCTGTTTTCGGCAATTGGTCATCTGGTAAAATCTTTTTTCGGGGTGAGTGCAAGTAAAACAAAAAAACAACCGCTAAAAACATCTGTATAGCTAGCCAACCTAGCAAAGATTTAGACAGGAATATCGCCAGTTCTATCATTAAATTTATTGCCCTCGGCTGGTTTATAAAGAAGGAGTTAGGAGTTAGGAGTTAGGAGTTAGCAGGAATGAGTATTGGTTTAAAGTCGGACTGCGTGACGCTGCACTAACGTCAAGAATGTGAGCGAAACAAATTCAAATTTTTTTGTTTTCAACTTTACTCATAAACGAATAAAGTTATCCTGACTCCTGACTCATGAATTCTGACTTTTAACTCCTAACTTCTGTAGAGACGCGAAATTTCGCTTCTCTACAACTCCTAACTTTTTTATGGATCAAGTCCATATTTCATGTCTATGTTGACTGTGGTATTTTTCAAAAGCGAAAAACGAGCTTTGCTAAACTTGGGCGTACCCGTTGTTATTGATACAGTCGGATTATTGGAAATACCAAAACCTTCTTTAGGAATGCCGAAAAAGTCTTTATTAAGTTGGCGATCGCCATTTTGATCGTCAACTACAGCGACAGCATAGTTTCCCGGCTTTAAACCAGTAAATTGCTCTTTTAGAGAACTTCCTGTAATTTGCTTACAAGCACTTTTAACAACATTCTTTGTACTTAAAGGAAATCCTTTTTCATTAGGGTAAATTCCTAAGCAAATCTGACCTTTTTGGTGTTTGATGCCATTGACGACTACAGTAAGTGTTGTAGTCTGTTGTGCATTTGCTGTTTTAGCAAAGCTAGCGCTTACTAAAATAGCGATTAACAAGAAACTAATTTTAGATAACTTAAACATCAGTTATCGCTCCTGAATAGGTATTTTTTGCGATTGATTCATAGAGGCACAGCATATTGTGCCTCATTGCGTTTATTGGACGCTATGAATTGAAAGTTTTTACTTGCTGTTTTTGGATTGAATACTTTTTCCAACGAATCCAAAACATTTGAGCGGCTTTTACCAAATCTTTAATTAAAAAAGATTGGTTTCCTATCAGTTTTTTGTACAAACTAATATGACAACAAATTCGTTGATACAAATTCATTGGAAACAGCCAGATGGAAATAATATATTCCCATAATATTCTCCAATGTGGGAATATAATTTGTCCTTCATTTGCCGAATCTAACCATACTGCCCACCCGTAAAAATCAGGTATCATACTCGATGAGTATTGTGTATTGTTGTTAGTAAACGACAAATAATCTGGGAAAAACATACTCATTGATTGTTGCGGATGGATTCTGGCAAAAAATAGGCGATCGCCTATTTCATAAAACTTGCCAATCATCCCCAGTCTTAACAAGAAAATTCCATCTGCAAGACCATAACTTCCCATAGGGGGTACAAGTCTTAAAGCACTGGCACGTATTACCCCGTAACATTGATAGCATAAGTGCTTGGTTAGAAGCTCATGAAAACGCTCTTGAGGTTTTGGTGAATCTGTTTTCAGATTGATTTCATATCTGCGGAATAAATTACTTTGTTCATCAATCAGATATACTTGGGAATGGCACAAAATTACAGTTGGGTCTTTATCAAGTATTTCAATGCACCGACCGATAAAATCCGGAGCGTGTAAATCATCATAAGCTGCCCACTTAAAGTATTCACCTGAGGACAATTCAAAAACTTTATTGAAGTTAGGAGCGCACCCAATATTTCTTTCATTACGGTAATAACGGATGCGTTTATCAAGAACCGCGTATGTTCTACAAATCTCTTCTGTTTTGTCACATGAAGCGTTATCGCAGATAATTAACTCAAAATCATCAAAAGTTTGAGCGAAAAGCGATTCTATGGCTTCTCTGACAAATTTCTCGCCATTATATACAGGTAGCCCAATACTCAAGCGTGGGGAATTATTAGTCATAGGATATACGCTCAGAGATTTCCAATTGAAAGACTATGCAATAAATCCGTAGGATAAGCATCTTGCCTGTCCTCTACCCTACGGGATAATTTATTGTTTAAAGTTCGCTTATTTCACGAATTTTTTGAGATCCGTATTTTCGATCCATTCTTGTGTGCGTCGCATTCCTTCTGCTAAGTCAATTGTTGGTTGATAATTTAACAGAGTTTGTGCTTTAGTAATCGAATAGGCATAGGGACGGCTCATAAAATCTATAGATTCAGGTAGAATATCTGGTTCTTTACGAAACAGCTTTTGTCCTTGACAGCGCAGCTTGACAAATAATTTAATTTCATCTTTTGACATAGAAAAAGGTGTAGGAGCGTTGGCAACTTCTGCTAAACGCATGAAATAGTCTTTCCAAGAAGTTTCTTGTCCGTCAGTGATATTAAATATTTCTCCGTGTGCTTCTTTTTCTATAGCTAAAAAGATGGCATGAATCAGATTATCTAGATATACATGATTCATGATTCCCTGACCCTCGTCTACATAAGCAAATAGTTTTTGACGCATCAATAAAAGCGGTCGAACTATCCAAGGAATGCTTCCCGGTCCATAAACTTCACCCGGTCTAATGATGATGATGCCAAAATCTGGGGAAGAATTAAGTTGTAAAAGTGCGGTTTCTGCTTCTATTTTTGTTTCGCAATAGGCGTTATTTTCGCCGCGAAGTGGTCCATCTTCTGTCACGCGATCGGGATAGTTAAAGCCGTAAACTAAACCGCTGGAAAGATGCACAAAGGTTTTAACACCCGCTTTTTTAGCGGCTTTAGCCATGTTGACTGTGCCGCTCACATTTATTTCTCGAAAACGGTCGATCGCACCAGCTTCTTTGGCAAGTTCGGCTGTATGAAAAACTATGTCTACTTCTTCACAAGCAGCTTCGGCAAGAGCAGCATGGTTAATATCGCCTATGATCACTTCTACGCCCAATTGTTGCACTTTTTTCAGATTATCTGGAGAACTTTGCAGTCCCCGAACATTCATGCCTTGCGCTATGGCTAATTCCGCAGCACGCGAGCCGATAAAGTTGTCAATACCAGTAATTAGGATGGTTTTGCTTTGGAGATTCATATTAGGAAATGGATGTAAATAGTTTTGGATGTCGAACTAAAGCATTTACAAACAAAGCTTGCTTGTAAGAAGGGTTATTTGCTTAACAAACTTTGCTAGGGTTGCTTGGTATTAAGTTCGAGAATTTTTTGCAGAATATCAGGAATTTCAAACACGGCTCGATTGTTAACCGCAGCGACGTTAGCACGATACCGAGCCAGTTTTTCAGGTTCAAGTAACTCTTTAACAGCCCGTTCAATCTTCCGAAAACTAGGAATTACTAAACCAACTTGCTTCTGTTGAATCCATTCTGAGTTATATTTTTCGGCTATTAATGTAGTGGCATTATGTTCTACAATAACTGGTAGCTTCATAGCTAGCGCTTCGCTGATGCTAGCAGGACCAGGTTTGCCGATGAAAAAATCTGAAAGATGCATGTAGTAGGGAATGTCTTTAGTAAAAGTGGTGACAAATTTAGGTAGTTGACTTTGGCTTTCATTTAAAGCCTTTGCCAATTTTTCGTTGTGTCCGCAAATAAAAATAAGTTGTAGTTCGTCTTTGAAACATTCCAGACGCTTGGCAATTTCTAACATCACCATAGACCCCAGACCCCCAAATAATACAAGCCCTGTGAGGCGATCTGGGTCTAAACCCAAGCGTTGTTTTTCAACACGGCGATCGCCTTCAATAGGTTCATAAAAGCGAGGGTGAATAATCATTCCTGAAGTCTGGAAAATCCGCTCTTCCTTTACTCCTAGAGAACGAGCTTGCTCTACTGCTCGGTCGGTTCCACATACTACATAACTTTCCGTTTTTGGTTCTATCCAAAAATGCGGCGGGCAATCGGCAAAATCTACCAGAATGGTGACTACAGGGGTTCCTGGTTTTGCCTTTTGTAATGTATCCCAAAGTCCTCGATTATACAACGGCACTAGAGAAACTACTAAATCCGGGTGTTGCTCGCGCCAGTATCCCTCAAATATGCCGATGGAAACATCGTGATAAAACTGGATAACTAGTTTGGCTATGGATAACATCAGTGGTTGCAACCATGTCCAGCCTTTTTGGAACATTTGGTTCCACAGTTCATATCCAGGAATTCCCAACAGTATTTTGAAGGGATCTACAAGTTTACCACCTGATGAAGTTGCGTAATCTAGCACTTCGTCTATATCAGTAACTCGAATTTCCCAAGGTCGTTGTTGCTGCTCAATCATCGAACTTAAGGCATTTAAGGCAGCATAGTGTCCTCCACCCATTCGCACAGTGAGAATATTCACTGCTACCTTTTTTTCGACACATGGGAGTACTTTTTGTTTTTCCATTTGCGTTCACTATTTTTGTGACAAATTCAGAATTAAACAGCAGCCTAGAAAATATCCGCAGGATCTGCCGAACGAAGTTTATTGATGGCAAGCACCCCAGAAGTTATACACATTAATACTGTTGCTATTAACACAATTACTGCATTACTCAAACTCATCATTATTGGTAATTTAGTCGCTTTCATTGCATAGTCATATAAACCTAGCGAAAAAATAAAGCCAGGAAAATAACTAAAAATTGCCAATATCAAAGCTTGTTGAAAAACTACGGTTAATAAATAATTATTCTCATAACCTATAGCTTTTAAAGTGGCGTAAGCAACAAATTGAGTGGCAATATTACTATAAAGAATTTGATAAACGATGACGACACCAACAATAGCAGCCATTGTCAGCATGAGGTTAAGGATAAAACCAATCGGCGTTCTCAGAGACCAATAATTTTTTTCAAAGTTAATGAAACCTTGATGAGTAAATATTTGGACATCATTGGGTAAATTGGCTCGCAATTGTGCCAAAATTCTTTCTGCATCAACACCAGGTTTGAGAGTAATAACACCGACATCTATCATTTCTGATGAACGGCTATTTGGATCTATTCTCAAGAAAGTGGAGTCACTGACAAGTAAATTACCATCTACGCCAAAAGAAGCACCCAAACTAAATAAACCACCAACTCGAACTCTGTAGCCCTTTAATGCATTAAAGGGAAATATTTCAATTACTTGTTCTTTATTTCCGGCTTCAAATTTGGTGGCGATCGGTCCAAACTCTGGGCGAGAAAGTCGGTCAAAAAGCATTACATCCGGAGTTTTGAGTTTATCTAAATATTGGTCAACTTCCGGTATATTCAAGACACTTCTACCCGGATCAATACCAATAACATAAATTGAATATTTTTCGCCTGTTTGGGGATTTTTCAATTTGGCAAATTGCACGTACATCGGGTTAACTGACTCTACACCCTCATACCCTAGTGCTTGATACAAACGAGTGCGGGAAAAGCTTTGAGCCGAAGTTAAAGCTTTATATTGAGAACTAACTAAAAATAAATCTCCGCGCAAACTTTGATGCACTGCGGTAGCACTTGAATAGAGTGCATCTTGGAAACCAAGTTGGACAAACATTAGCAGCACAATCAAAGCAATGCCTGCTACAGCCACTAAAAAACGAACTTTCTGTTGGGCTAGCTGAAGCCATGCCAAGGGAATTTTGAATGCCATTATTAGTTGTTGGTTTTTGATTAATAGTCAACAGTCAAAAGTCAAAAGTTAAAAATAACAATTGCTAACTAATGACTATTGACCAATGACTAATGCTAAATTTTAATAGCCACATCCACTTGTAAGTTAGTTAAACGAGCAACCCGCTTACTATCTGCTGGATTGTCGAGGCGAATTTTCACCTTAACTATTTTCCGGTCTGTATCCGATCCGGGATTGAGACTAAAGATGTTTTGTTTGTCAACTTGCCAACCAATTTCACTTACAGTTCCCTGCAAGGGTTGAGAAAATGCAGGGCTGGTAATGGTGGCTTTTTGACCGAGACGCACTTTTTGAATATCGGTTTGATAGACTTCTGCGACGACAAACATTTGCGATATTTTGCCTATTTCCGCAAATCCGGAAGTGTTGATTACTTCTCCGGTTCTGGCATGGATTTTCAAAATCTTTCCATCTATGGGAGCTTTGATATAAGTTAAATCCATGTCTGCTTTTGCTTGAGCGATCGCAGTCATTGCACTTTTGACTTCGCTTTGTGCCAATTGAACATCTACAGGACGCACTTCTTTAATGCTTCCGAGTTTGGCTTGTCCTTCTTTTAGCTGGTCATTGAGAGTGTTGGTAGTGCGATTGAGGGTGGCTTGCGCTTCTTCAAGCTGCTGTTGTACTGTCTTTAGTTGCCCCGTCTTGCTAT
>JBPCQW010000320.1:0-2605 GCA_050997715.1 Hassallia sp. | reverse complement strand
GTGTTGAGAGCATTTGCCGATTGTCCTGTTTCTCTTTGCAAAGAACCGAAAACGTCTAAAGTTTGAGCTTGGATTTCAAGTTTTTCCTTACTTTCTGGCTGGCTTTTAAGAATTTGTAAACTTTGGGCGATCGCGTCAGATGCTTGTTCCCATTGTCCTAATTGTTGATAAGTCAAAGAGAGATTACTCAACGCCATTGCTTGATTTAATCTATCACCTTGAGCCAGAAAAACATTAGCTGTTAATTTCCATGCCGCTGCCGCTTCTATGAATTTTCCCTCGCGATATAATTGAATCGCTTTGTTGGCTTGCTGTTGGGCATTCTGCGGACTTTGGACAACAAAAGTTGATGAAGGAACTTTAGCGATCGCGGGTGAGATTGCAGCTGAGAGGATAAATAACAAAGCTGCGAGAAAGAGCGATCGCTTTTTCGAGGATTTTTGGAAAGTCTGACGTGAGACTTTAAAACCCTTGATCGCCTTCTTATATATTGTTTCAATAAAACTCTTCAATTTTCGACTCAATCCAGACTGTTTTTTATACACGTTTTATTCCTCCTGTCAAGATGAATGTCAAAAAATATTAACGCGCAGGACAAGCAGCAGCAGTGCTAAAAGAACGTTGAGAGCCAGTATTGGTAGGATCGTATGCGGTGAGAACTACCTGACCTTTATCGTTGAATATCCATCCTTGGGCAGGAACGCGTGTCGCAGTCGGATTGGTTGCAGGTTTAGTTATAGTTGCACTACGAGAATTGCCCGAACTGGCAACAGGCTGTAGCAAATCAACGCGAACATTATCACTGCTGAGAATTTCATTAGGATTTGCTGGTAAACCACCGCGTCCGGTGACAACAAATTCATTGCCAAAACCTTGTCTACAAGGACTTTGAGCAATTTTTTGTGTGGTATCTGTGACAGTTTCTGGTAATTCAACTAACCCGCGACTGGGGTCAACATCTGGGGAAGTCACTTGTACGTTGTCACCAAAGGTGGAATTTTGCTCTGAAAAGGCAGTGATGTCACTTGTGGGTAGATTTCTGGGATTTAAATCTGGAACACCCAATCTCTGAAGGTCTGCGCGAGTACGAGGAATTATACCAAACAGAATAGCATTAGTTCTCACTCGTCCACCGCTACCACTAACAGCGTTAGCGATAATGTCATTATTTTGGGGAAAAGCAACAATGAAAGGAGCATCGATTGTAATGTTACCGCCGTTTCCACTTTGTTCACCGCCTGCGTTAGCAGAAATGAGGCTTTCGTTACGCAACCGGAGAAAGTTTCGTAATCTCAAATTGATGTTACCACCGTTAGCTGAGGCTGTTGAGGCGCTGATAGTTCCGCGATCGAGGCTTAAGCTATTTCCTGTAATGGATAGATTACCACTTTGTCCTGTACCAGTATTATTAACAAATATTCCGCTTTCTTGTTGATTGATAGATTCGTTAACAAACCCTTGAGCGATTGGGTTAAATTGGATATTCAAAGTGGGGTCAGTAAGGGAAATCGTAATGCGATCGCCAGTCACATCAATATTACCTGCATTGTCGCGGCTTTCAGCAGCAGCCACAATTTTACCACCATCTCTCAATTCTATGTTTTGAGAGTTCACTATGATGTTACCGGCATTCGCCACACTTCGGCTTCCAAAGGTGCTAGCAACCAATTGACCGCCATTTTTTAGGGAAAGTGACTCAGCTTTAATATTAATATCACCTGCATTGCCTTCCCCCCCCTGTCTAATATTGGTGCCCAAAAGTCCACCATTGTCGATAGAGACGGAGGGTGCTGAGATATTAATGTTGCCACCATTAGCTCTTGATCTGGAACCCACCTCACTGAAGACTTCGCTGTTGTCTACAGAAATATTATCGATAGCCGTAATATTCACATCGCCGGCTTGTGCAAATCCTCCATTTTGTCCACTTCCATTTATGATACTGGCAGCTACAATTGCCTGGTCTTTGATAATAACTGAGCGTGCCGTAATGTTAAGATTATTGCCGTTGCCTATTCCTCCGTCTGCTACATCAGTGCCAACAGTAGCGTCTCCATTGCCATCAAATCCAGCCAAGGTAACGGTATCTCTGGCTTTAATCGTCACACTGCCCGCATTTCCTTCTCCACCATCATTTCTTGCTAATACTTGAGCACCATTAGTCACAGAAAGTGACCCAACATCAATAGCGATGTCTCCACCATTCCCCCGTCCAAAGGTGTTGGTGAAGATTCCACTATTTTCACCTGTAAAAGAGACAGATTCCCTGGCTCCTATCGAGATAGTACCGCCATTTCCCTGCCCACCCCTAGCAACAGCAGATAGCAGTAAAGCATTGTCTAACAAAACCGAGTCTGCTTTGATATTAATGTCTCCAGACTCACCTTGACCGTAATTTGAAGCATCCAGTCGTGCTTGATTAGTTAAAACAAATGAACCAGTTGTAATGTCGAAATTACCACTATCACCAATAGTTCCTGTATTTACGTTATTCTCTAGTCGGCTTTGATTTATTCTTGTTTCGACCGTAGCATTCAACGTAATATTTCCGGCTGGATTGTTAACCGTTCCTAAACTATCGGCAATGCCGGCACTGAGTAAACTT
>JBPCQW010000290.1:0-3830 GCA_050997715.1 Hassallia sp. | reverse complement strand
CATTTTGCGTACCTCTCAACGATGTTGATCGAGCGATCGTTGATGGTGAAACTGAAGGATTTACGAAGTTACATGTAAAGAAGGGAACAGATAAGATTTTAGGAGCAACGATAGTCGCTCGACATGCGGGTGAGATGATTAGCGAAGTTACTTTAGCAATAACTAATAATTTGGGTTTGAGTGCGATCGCCAAAACAATTCACCCATATCCTACCCAAGCGGAAGCTATTCGCAAAGCTGCTGATAAGTATAGCCTTGCGCGTTTGAACAGCGTTAAAAAGTTATCCTCGGCTTGGTTAGCGTGGAGACGTTAGTATTTTTAGGCTAAAAGCTTCCCCAGAGGGGTACGCCAAAATTCTACACCCTGGAAGGGTGCAGCTATACGAACAAAGGCTGCCTTCGCAGCCTATAAGGATTTCAGCCCACGGAGGTGGGCTTTGTTCGTATAGCCCCACTCTTCTAGGGTGAGGGTTTATTAAGCGCAACATCACAGAAAACTGGTATTACATGTAACGTCTCTACATCTTTTCCGGAGATGTCTAATCTCAAAAGAATCGATAATGCATCGACTCGTTATGTTAATGCATCGACTGACAATGCGATTGTATCGACTCGTTATGTTAATGCATCGACCGACAATGCGATTGTATCGACCTGCAATGCGATTGTATCGACTGACAATGCGATTGTATCGACCGACAATGCGATTGTATCGACCCGTTATGTTTTAGAAATTTGGGTAATCGTTGCAGCTTCTAATATCTTATTGATGGCAAGTCTTAACAGTGTATAGTACCGCTACTAATCTTTACTGTGCCCCTATATCAAAGAGATGTCATCTAACTGGAGAGCAAAACTTTCTTATCTGGGATTGCATTCAAGCTATTAATTTGAGAATATATGTATGTATAAATTCAGGAATTTGTCATGAATCTATTTCAAAAAATGGCTGACTTGGTACGTAGAACACTAGTTGTATTGACTCTCGTTGCCGTGCTTGCTATGGGTTTTAGCGCACCATCATACGCCGCAACAGGTGTAGTAAAATGGTTTAATGCAGAGAAAGGGTATGGTATGATAATGCAAGATGGCGGTGGACCAGATGTTTTCGTGCATTTTTCTGCTATTAGTGCCCCTGGCTTGACGTCACTTGAAGAAAATCAGCCAGTCGAGTTCGAGATCATTCAAGGTCCAAAAGGTCCGCAAGCCGATAGTGTAAGACCGATTTAATTAGCGGGCAACTACGACCACTAGCAACTGAGTACAGTTCCACTCACAGAACCAATAAATTAATCAATACCCCATTGCTTAAATGCTTCGGGGTTTTGTAGTTTTTGGCTCAAATAGAGTTCTATTTAGGACTTACGCATTGACAAAAATCTCAGGTATGGGGTGGGGATTTTCAGGCATTAAGATTTGATTTTTCCAATATGAGCGCTCCAAAATATTCATACTTAATAATCAGCAATGCCTCGTTTCCCGTTTTGCGACTTTGGTTAATTTTTAATCGCACCCCTGACTAAAATCACTGTACTCTCTACACTCGATGCGATCGCTTCGGGAATATTACCTTTAACCGCTTGCTGTAACAATCCTTCTCGCGAAGCTCCTAAAACCACTACATCATAACCTTCGGTTTTCACTAAGTTAATTATCCCCTCAGCAACCGATTCGGCTTTCACTGGTTCAGCGGTAACAGTGCTAGAGAGTTTACGACGACGAATCAACTGACGGATTGATTGTTCTAAAACTGTCATATCTGGTTTTAACTCAGATGGTTTAAATACCCGTGTGAGACGAATTTTCGGATCTTTACCCAATGTCACTAACGCAGGTAACAATTTAATGGCTAATAAAGCATTGGGACCACCTGCCATTGGTACTAACCAACTGTTGAAGTGAGGAGAGGGAGATGAGGAGAGGGGGGGATGGGGAGAGGGGGGGATGGGGAGAGGGGGGGAAAGAATTATCTCTTTGTGTCCTTGTCTCCTTGTCTCCTTGTCTCCTTGTCTTTTTGTCTCAACAGTTGTCGCTAACTTTACTAGCAACAAATCGCAGGTAGCTTGCTTAATTAAGGTATCGACAACATCACCAAAAATCTTACCTGGGGTAGATGTATTTCCTTTCCATCCCATTAAAAGTATATCTATATGTTGTTCGTTGATAGTTTCTAAAATTGCTTGAGCTGCATCGTGGGCAACGCGAATTTGTGTATGTAAGGGAATTTCCCACTTTTTAGCCATCACTTCGGCTTGTCTTAACAAGCGACGACTTTTTGCAGTTCTGACTGTTGTTTCTGATGGGGAACTGTGGCGGGATACTAGCATCACTTGGATACATTCTATTTCATAATGACGATCGCGGGCAATTGAAAAAGCCATTTCTAATAAAGTTGCTGCTGTTTCGGGATTCGCTATTGGTACTAATAATTTACCTCTGCCGATGCTAGGCGATCGCGTTTGATAAACTATATAAGAGGGTTCGGCTTGCGGTGCGTTCGATGCATTTTTACAATTAAGATGATCTGCTTCGGCACGAATTATATCTGCACGGGTAATAATTCCAATCAGCCTTCGTCCTTGGAGTACTGGCAAGCGACTGATTTTATACCTATCAAGCAAATACAGTACATTACTCAAGTTATGAGTGGGTGATACTGTCACCGGACTGCTGGTCATGATTTCCTTTAAAGGAATATCATTTGCGAGATTGCGATCGCCTATTTTGAGTAAATCTGATTGGGTGACAATTCCAACTAACTTTCCTTCTTCTACCACCGGGAAACCACGATGATGAGAACGGGCAAATGCCTGCATCGCTTCTTCTAAAGTTGTCTCTGCTTCTAGAGTTTCCACTCGTTCCTGCATCACTTGTTTTGCAGTTAACTGTGTCAATATTCCTTCACTAGAAGCTTGTTTATTGATAGTTATGCCATTTATAAACAAAAGTTTGTCATACAACGAGCCTGGTACAACTTTATCAGCAACTAAGTAAGATGTCACAGAAACAATCATTAAAGGTAGCACCAGATTGAAATCTGTAGTCATCTCAAATACAATCACAATTGCTGTAATTGGTACTTTAGAAACTGCGCTGAAAAATCCTCCCATTCCTGCTAGTGCGTAAGTTGTCGGAGAACCTTCACCTAAAAGGTGGAATGCACCCACACCGACTAAATAGCCTAAGGTAGAACCTAAAATCAGACTGGGTGCAAATAAGCCTCCGGGCGCTCCCGAACCAAATGCAATCAAAGTTAAGATAAACTGAGCTACAAAGGCGATCGCAGCCCATGAGGCATTGGCATTACCAGTAATTATCTGTTCTCTTAAACCAGTATTATCACGGAAATAATCTGGCAGCATTGCCATGATAATTCCGGAAACCAAACCAGCTAACGCTACCCGCAAGGGTAAGCTGATGTGCAGACTGCGATAAAATTTTATACTTGCAATCAAACCGCGATTAAATAGCGCACCTAACAACCCCGCAAAAATTCCCAACACTACGAAAAAGGGAATTTCCGGAATCGAGAAGCTGGTAGAATACTTTATCGATTCTAGGTTGAGTAGTAAACTGCCACCACCCAACAGTCGAGAAATAACCCCACCAATAAACGAAGCGATGATGGCGGTTCCTAGAGTCATTCCCGATAAATCTTGAAGTAACTCCTCGACAATAAAGAATACACCAGCGAGCGGCGCATTGAAAGCCGCCGCCAAACCCGCACCTGCACCCGCAGCAATCATTTGTCGGCGATGATCCGGAGAGGTGGGAACCAAACGACTCAGCCCCGCAGCCAAACCCGCACCTAATTGGACGGTAGGTCCTTG
>JBPCQW010000267.1:0-2549 GCA_050997715.1 Hassallia sp. | reverse complement strand
GGCTTGGGTAATATTTTTCGATTCTCCATCTGCTATAATTACCAAATTAAGCCACTAATAATTATAATCAACAAAAAAATGCTGCTTATTGATTCAGCGCCAGTCTTAGAGATTACGGAAAAACTTGAATAGAGAAAAATAAAAAATTATTAAGCAATAAATTAAAAAAATATTAGTAAAAATTAATACAAATTTTAGTAACTATTAGGCAAACTTAAAGTTAGATAATTTACTATATTTCTTACGTAGGGCGTGTTAGCAAGAGTATGGCACCTTCCTTCTCAATTATGGTGCGTTAGGGCGTTCCGCCTAACACACCCGACATCTTTAGTAGAGACGTTCCACTGGAACGTCTCTACAACTCATAACCGATTATCTATCAGAAGTGTGAGTCACAAATATGTAAGTATTTGTAACGATGTCTGTGAAGGTATACAGAGTGATTCATGGATATTCAAACACCAGACTGGGTTAAACATGCAGTTTTCTACCAAATCTTTCCCGATCGCTTTGCTAAAAGCAAACAGCCACGCAAACAGCTTTTGCAAGAAGCACGTTGGGAAGATTGGGAAGCAATACCTACACTCCAAGGTTACAAAGGCGGAGATTTGTGGGGTATTATAGAGCAGCTAGACTACATACAGGATTTGGGCATTAACGCTATTTATTTTACGCCCATATTTCAATCGGCTAGCAATCACCGCTATCATACCCACGATTATTATCAGGTCGATCCGATGCTGGGGGGCAATGCGGCTTTTAAGGAATTGCTAGAGGCAGCGCACGATCGCAATATTAAAGTTGTTTTGGATGGAGTTTTCAATCACTCCAGTCGCGGCTTTTTCTTTTTCCACGACGTTTTAGAAAATGGTCCTCATTCGCCTTGGGTAAATTGGTTTAAAATTGAAGACTGGCCCGTTTCGCCTTACAACGGTGAGTATCCTGCTAACTATGAAGGTTGGGGCGGAAATCGAGCTTTACCAGTATTCAACCACGATAACCCGGAAGTTCGGGAATATATCATGGAAATTGCCGAATATTGGATTAAATTGGGCGTTGACGGATGGCGGTTAGATGTGCCTTTTGAAATAAAAACTCCAGGTTTTTGGCAAGAATTTCGCGATCGCGTTAAAGCCATTAATCCCGATGCATACATTGTCGGGGAAGTTTGGGGAGATTCCCGTGAGTGGTTGGATGGTACGCAATTTGACGGGGTGATGAATTACTTGTTTGCAGGACCTACAATCGCTTTTGCGGCAGGCGATCGCGTAGACTTAGAACAAGTGCAAAGTCGCGATTACAAACCCTATCCACCCTTATTTGCGGCTGAGTACGCTGAAAAAATCCAAGAATTACTGGAATTTTATCCTTGGGAAATTCAGCTAACTCAACTAAATTTACTTGCGAGTCACGATACAGCAAGATTGATGTCAATTGCTGGTGGTGATGTTGCGAGTGTAGATTTAGCAACTTTACTCGTATTAACCTTTCCCGGTGCGCCCAGCATTTACTATGGTGATGAAGTTGGTTTACCCGGTGCGATCGACCCAGATTCACGTCGTGGATTTCCTTTAGAAGCGAACTGGAATCGAGAAATCCTCGATACTCACCGTCAGTTAATTGCTTTACGCCATTCTTACCCATGTTTGCGTACAGGTGATTATCGAGTCCTTTACGCTCAAGGAGCAGTTTACATCTTTGCGCGAACTTTGGGAACCGAGGAATTAATAATTGCAGTTAACGTTGGTACTGCGGAAGCTAAAACCAACTTAGAATCTGGAAATCTGCAATCTCAACCAAACAAACTTTTATTCGGCACCGCTGAAGTTGAGTGGAGTAAAAGCGTCGATAAGCAACTTTCCTTGACTCTTGCTCCACGCAGTGCCTGCATCTTGGGTGTAGGTTAAACAACAAATAAAGATGGTAGGCAATGCCCACCATCTTTATTAAGTAATATCAAAGTAAACAAGCGATCGCTTGTTCTGTGCTTTTATTACTTAGATATCTAGCCTAATGAACTAGCTGCTTTTTTCAGCAGAGTACCTAACTCTTCAGCTTGTGCGTTACCAGCACCAGCAGATGAAGTCTTTTCACCAAGGCTGGTTAAGAGCTGTTTTAGTGAGTCAGGAGTAGCAGTGCCATTTACTAGAGCCGCTTTGAGTTGACCTAAAGCGCTAGCAATTTCCGGTGCAGCATCCTTAAGATCCTTTTCCCAGCTTTCGATATTGCTTACCGCTGCTTCAGCTGGAATAGAAGTTAATCCACCCTTTAAGGCTGAGATCGTTGCATTTATATCGGCTGCCATGAGTAGATTCTCCATTCGTTAGTTGACCGTATTTGCTTGTCAAAAAAACACAGTAATTTAGAGAGCCGATAACCGCTTTTTGAGCAGCTTTAATGTCTTCATTAGGAGGATGCCATGTCATCTTGACAACCTTCATCTAAAGACCAAGCTTTATTAGCAGTATCTGCAATGCGAACTCATGAATTTTTATAACAAACAGTATTGATAGTATTAATTTTTGTGAATTAATTCCATCTATCTTTGG
>JBPCQW010000223.1:0-7557 GCA_050997715.1 Hassallia sp. | reverse complement strand
GGGTAAGCATTTTACCGGAGAAATGCCATTTAAAGATGTTTACATCCACGGGTTAGTGCTGGATGAAAATGGGCAAAAGCAGTCTAAGAGTAAAGGTAATGGCATCGATCCGCTGTTGCTGATTGACAAATATGGCACTGATGCTCTACGCTACGCAATGATTAAGGAAGTAGCGGGTGCTGGTCAAGATATCCGCTTGGAGTACGATCGCGAAAAAGATGAATCAGCATCGGTGCAAGCATCTCGCAACTTTGCTAACAAGTTGTGGAATGCGGCACGGTTTGTGATGATGAATTTGGATGAACAAACTCCGCAACAATTGGGTAAACCAGAATCTATAGAATTAAGCGATCGCTGGATTCTTTCTCGCTACAACCAAGTTATTAACCAAACGTGCGATCGCATCGACAACTACGGACTAGGTGAAGCCGCAAAAGGACTTTACGAATTTATCTGGGGTGATTTCTGCGATCAGTATATTGAATTGGTAAAATCTCGCTTGCAAAAAGATGCCGATCCCGCATCGCGTAAAGTTGCACAGCAAACCTTAGCATCTGTCCTGGAAGGCATTTTAAAACTACTTCATCCCTTAATGCCTCACATCACTGAGGAAATTTGGCAGACTCTGACTCAACAACCAGAAGAATCACCGCAAACAATATCTTTACAAAGCTATCCAGAGGTAGAGACAAATTTAATTGATCCCAACTTAGAAGAACAGTTTGAACTGCTGATTGGCACTATCCGGACAATTCGCAATTTGCGAGCTGAGGGGGATGTGAAACCAGGGGTGAAGGTGACAGTGAATTTGCAAAGCGACAGCTTAAAAGAACGGCAAATTCTTACTGCTGGGCAAGCTTACATTAAAGATTTGGCAAAGGTTGAGACTTTAACTATAGCCGGCGAAAATCAACAAACCGTAGTTGCGAAAAACCCTCTGAGAGGTTTAAAGACAATTGGTTTGATTATTGTAGCGTTTGTCTTTAGTCGGTTGGCTTTCGTTGTCGGAGATCAAATTAATGACATTCCTTTATTAGGAACTTTCTTTCAAATGGTTGGTCTTGGTTATACAATTTGGTTTGTCAGCGAAAATTTAGTCACAGCTAAAGCTAGACAAAAATTCTGGGGTGCGTGGTTCAAGCCCAGTACTGAGAGTAACATGCGGGTGATAGAATCACCACAGCCACAAGATACAGCTTCCGCGATCGCCGGGGTATTTGGTACAGTACAAGTGCTACTTCCTTTAACGGGTGTGGTAGATATAGAGGCATTAAGTGGGAAAATACAAAAACGCCTCAGCAAAATAGAAGGGGAAATTAACTCACTCACTACTCGGTTAAATAATCCCAAATTTGTGGATAAAGCCGCTGCTGAGGTAGTGCAAGCAACGCGGGATGCTTTAGCAGAAGCTGAAATACAAGCAGAAATTTTGCGCGATCGCCTGCGTAGTTTAGCGTAACCACGCATTGAGAGTTAGGAGTTGTAGAGACGCGAAATTTCGCGTCTGTTGAATTTATGTTTTTAATTCAAAACTCAAAACTTAAAACTCCTCACTCCTCACTCTTAACTTTTAACTTTTACCAAAAGTCATGCTCTATCTAGCCCAGGTGCATAAAAACAAATTTCTCGACCAGCACGAGTTGCGTTTGTTGGCACGTCAGGAAGCTGACAACTTCTGGGCGATAATCCCAGAAGAATCTATCATTCTCCTGGGAAAAGGCAGCTCTATAAGTCAAAAATTGCTCGTTTTAGTCGAGCTTTCCCCTACAGGAGACATCGAAAGACTCGAAGACGCTACCAATTGGGTAATGGATTTGGTACAAACTTACCTCACTACTGGCATCACTCCGGAATTTTTGCACCAAGAAGCCGAAAGAGCAGAACAATGGCGCCAATCTTTAACTTTGCAAAACCAAGAACTAGCGCGTCGTTCCCTAGAGTTAGAAGCGCGGAGAGAGCAAATTCAAGCTCTAGAAGAAAGTCTCAAACGCGATAAAAACGGTAATCACCCCGAGGAAGATTGTGGCTCTTAAATTACTAGTTATCAGTTAATCTCAGTGAAAACAGGTTCTAGACCTATCACTAGCTAGCAGTTTTCTATTTCTCTGGTGTTTAAAATAGCTTCTCATAGACACAGATGCGTGTTCTCTATGCAAAGTATAAATTATGACTTAAAACTGGGAAAATACTGTTAAGAAAAATAAATATAAAAATACTCCTTAAGTTTAATATAAAACATGCTTTTAGTATGAAGTTGTAATTTGCAAAGCCATAGAAAATGTATAAACATCAATAAATTGTCTTTGGCTGGAGAGATTATTATGTTTAAGATTGGAGAAATTTTATGATGACGCGAGACATTATTTTTTGTTTACAAGAAGCCGCTTTACAGTTTATCTTCCAAAAGCCATTTACACCTAAAAATCCTTCTGAATGTTTCATAAATCCGGACTGTGGGTGTAAGAATCCAGGAAAAGAACTCAAGTGTGAAGAGTGTCCTGACCTTGAGGCTTGTTTGTCTGGTTTTCAACTTGCAGTCAGTTCTCGAAAGAATATCAAAAATCAACCTAAAGATGGTTGCAGTTAGTAAGCATAGCGCGATCGCCAGCTAAGATTTATGCACAAAGAAACAACTCTATTTAATTGTCTCAATGCCAATCCAATATCTACGCCAATTTTGAATTTAATTTATTCAAATATTTTAAAACTTTTTTTGCATAACTTAAGTAAGATGCTGAACTTCGTATAAGTTCATAAGATTTAATAAAGCTGATTAAATTGATATCGCCGTTTTCTCCAATCAATAATCTCAAGAAATCCAAAACTTCAAAGGAAAAATAAACATGAAGCCTTTTGACTTCTCTAAAACCGTTTTGGCTAGTGTCTTTGCCGTCAGTTTAGCCTCTATATCTTTACCAGCGTCTGTTTCTGCTCAAACTGGCAGTTCGGGTAGCGGTAGTAGTACTGGTACAACAGGTACTGGGACTGGTACTGGGACTGGCACTGGTACAGGTGCTGGTAGCAGTACTTATGGAACTGGTACAACAGGTACTGGCACTGGTACAGGTGCTGGTAGCAGTACTTATGGAACTGGTACAACAGGTACAGGTGCTGGTAGCAGTACTTATGGAACTGGTACAACAGGTACAGGTGCTGGTAGCAGTACTTATGGAACTGGTACTGGTACAACAGGTACAGGTGCTGGTAGCAGTACTTATGGAACTGGTACAACAGGTACTGGCACTGGTACAGGTACTGGCACAACTGGCACTACGGGTACAGGTGCTGGTACAACCGGAACAGATAGCACGGGTACGGGTGGCATTCCGGGTACAGGCACAACTGGCACTACGGGTACAGATGCAACAGGTACAGGCACTGGTACTACCGGAACAGATAGCACGGGTACCGGCACAACGGGTACTGGTACAACGGACACAACAGGCAGTGGTACAACTGGCACAACTGGTACTGGTACAACCGACACTACAGGTACTGGTACAAATACTATTACTACCACTCAGAGCGAAGTAAGACGCGATCGCCATTCTAACTTTGGTTGGCTAGGCTTACTTGGTCTTGCTGGTTTAGCAGGTTTGGTTCGCAAAAAAGAAGAACCTAAAGTTTACCGCGATCCTAATGAAGCCACAAGTTCTCGCTCTAAATATTAATTTAGTCCGCATTTAATTAAAATTCAGAAGTCACAAGTTTAAGTTATAACTTTTAGCTTGTGACTTCTCGCTCTAAAAATGCTACGGAGCAGAATTCACATCTAAAAATAACGTCGCCTGCGGTTGTTGACGTAATATAGAAGCGGGACAGTCAATGCTAATTGACTCCCTTAACATCTGCTTTACTACCTGAGCTTTACGTTTTTCAGGTGCTAGGCAGATAATTTTTTTTGCAGAACAAATCATCGGGATGGTGAGACTAAAAGCGTACTGAGGTACGTTTTCTAAGTGAGGAAAATAACCAGTATTGACTTGTTGCTGTCGGTTCACAGCATCCAGTTTCACCAATTTAACGCTATATGGATCTTGGAAATTTGCTACAGACGGATCGTTAAAAGCGATGTGTCCGTTTTCACCAATACCCAGACAGCATAAATCAATTGGTTGTGCTTTGAGTAAATTGGTGTAGCGATCGCACTCTGCTAAAGGTTCTAATGCATCACCTTGTATATAATGAAATTGCTTAGGCTGTACCCGTTTCTCTACACGCTCTTGCAAATAATGCCGGAAACTCGCAGCATGGTCAGCAGTAATTCCTAAATATTCATCTAGATGAAACATCGTCACTTGCGACCAATCTACACCACCTAACTTTATCAAAGCATCCAAAAATTTAAGTTGAGAGTTACCAGTCGCTAATAATATAGTGGCAGAATCTCTTGAAGTCAAAATGTTCTGTAAATACTTTTGTGCGATTTCTGCTGCATCCTGAGCCATTTCGGTTTCAGAATTGTAAATCTGCACCATCAGATCATCGACGCGAAAAAATTTTGTAGCGGATAACATTCGATTACAAGGAATTTGGTGAAAATTGCCCTCAGAGGACATCTGAAATGTAAACTATGTATATATTTACAATATTTTACATTAATTCAAAACACCATGCTAACTGCAATTCTCTTTGACCTAGACGGAACTATTGTTAATACTGACCCTATCCACTACATAGCGTGGCGGGAAATGCTTAAAAATTACAGCATGGAAATTGATGAAAACTTCTACAAATCAAGAATTAGTGGACGGCTTAACCCAGCAATAATCAAAGACATCCTGCCACAATTATCACTCGAAGATGGGGTAAAACTTGCCGAAGAAAAAGAAGCGCTTTTTCGTAAATTTGCCCCAGATTTAAAACCCCTAGCCGGATTTTATCAACTTCTAGAATGGACAAAGACACATCAATTAAAACGAGCTTTAGTAACTAATGCCCCTAGATTAAATGTACAATTTATGCTAGAGGTTTTAGGAATTAAAGAAGCTTTTCATACAGTGGTGATTGCAGGAGAAGATATAGCAGGTAAACCCGATCCTGCACCTTATCTAGTTGCGATGAATAATTTGGGGATACAAGCAACGGATGCGATCGCACTCGAAGATTCTCCCTCAGGCATTCGTTCTGCTGTCAGCGCAGATATACGCACTATCGGTATCACCTCCACCCACGACGCTTCACTATTACAAGAAATTGGCGCATTTATGGCGATTTCTGATTTTGCAGACATGCAATTGTGGACACTGCTAAATTCGTTGATTGATGAGGATGTGAGTGCGATCGCGCAAGCCTAAAAATAAAAGGTGAAAATAGATGAAATTATTTTTGCCTTTTACATGAGTGACTTTTATTTTATCAAATCCTCAGTTAGTCAGTAGGGTGCGTTAACCTAGTAACGCACCATATCTAAGTTCAAGATGCTAATATTTCGCTAAGGAGAACAACAGGTAAACTGGAAACATTACGAAAGCCTTTATCATTAGTAATAAATTGGTTACAGCTAACAGATAAGGCTGTCGCTGCATGGATAGCATCTGGTGTTTTGAGATTAGTTGTAGCCCTTATATTTGCAGCTTGTCGTAGAATTAATTGACTAATAGGAATTAGTCGCATTTCAGATGAAATCAAAAGCTGCTCATAAGCGTTAATTAAAATTGAGTTAGAATTTCGCAGAGGTAGAACTAAAGTTTCCATCAAAATTAGTTCACTGCTAACAATTCCAATTTCTCCTGCTTGTAGTCTTAACTATAGAGGTGCAAGCAGTGGCACATACTCAGGAAACTTCTCAACACTATAGATAACAGGTGATGTATCTACATATACCAGGCTATAAGCTGGAATATTTAGCGTTCCCATGATTCCCGTTCCTCTTTCAGATACTTGTCTACTTCTTCGGTAGTTTTGAAAAGCTGTCTCCCTGGTAACTCGTTAAGAATATCTACTGCTGAACGTTTTTTAGGTTCTACTTTTTCTGGTAAAACCACAAATACATCTACACTATCCCCTATCTCTGCTTCGGGAATTTCGATTTCTATTTTTTTTCCTGGTAAAACTTTGGTTGTGATACGTAAAGCTGGTTGCATAGTTTTTCACCTTATACTGTTAGCACATCTTCATAAATTTCTGCCATTGTTAGGGTTAACCCTACCGAATTTAATTCTAAGTTATTGCTCTTGCCTAAAGTTTGGGTTGACCAATTTAGTTGAGTATCTTTACGATAAACTTCTACTTTGATTTCGTCTTGGGAAACTAATACATATTCTTGTAAACTTTCTAAAGTTCGGTAATTAACGAGTTTTTCTCGTTTGTCTGTTGTTTCTGTGCTGGGTGATAGCACTTCTATAATTAAGCAGGGATAATTTAAAGAAAAGCGGTCTTGGTCGTGGGGGTCGCAGCTAACAATGACATCAGGATAGTAAAAAATACTTTTATTTTGGCTAGCTAGTTCTATCCTGACTTTGATATCAGTCACAAAGACACTACAGGAACCACCCCGCAAATGCGATCGCAAGCGTGAGTAAATGTTTCCGGCTATGAGATTGTGTTGTTTGCTACCTCCAGACATAGCGAAGATTTGACCACCAAGATATTCATGGCGAATTTCGCTAGTTTGTTCTAATTGGAGGTATTCTTCAACGGTGAAGAAGTTTACAGGAGACTGCATGATTTTTAGCTCAATAATTTTTAATACTCAACTACCGGATGACAAATTACTTACCGTGATAATGTATATCTCCCGCAGTCCCGACAATAAAGCCACTATTATCGCCTACAATTCCCACACCGTTATTAACCTGATTGCTAATTCCTCGAATCCTCTCCTCTGCTTCTTGTTTATCCCATCCCTCGGTTGCTAAACCTTTGCCACCTTGTAGTAATGCGATCGCAAAATCTTCTGTAGCAAAGTCAAAAAATGGCGTTTGTTCGGCTTTACATAAATCTCGTGCGCTTTGGGGAATGGTTTTCCCCAGATAATTCATTAAATGGGAAACCCGCACTACTTTATCCCCTGCTTGGTTAGCAGCACCTTGCAATGCTTCGAGGAGATGGTAGGTGTAAACGCTCATTTTCCCATCTGGACGTATCCACGATGATTGGTTTCCCGTGGAGGAGGTGAAAACTAGCCTTCCGATACCTTGTTTGAGTTCGTCAATAATATTTTTGGGTAAAGCGGTTTGAGTAAAACCCTTGGGTATAGGAGGACGTTTGTTTGCTTGTTCTTTCGATGATGCCATTCCTTGAGCGTGACAGCTATCGATAATTACCAGCAATCTTTGTGCGGGAATTTGTTGCAATACAGCGTTAAATTTTGTCGCAGATAAGGCAGTGTCGGGAATATATCCGCTGTCAGTTTCGTGAGGGATAAGGTAGTAATCTCCAGATTCATCCAAGCAACCATGACCGGAATAATAAATAAATATAGTCGCTTCTGGGTCATTTTCGGCTTGTTGTTTGAGCCAGTTTAAACCATCTAAAATATTTTCGCTAGTTGCGGTTGTATTAAAGAGTAAACGTAGATGTTGGTCATTATCAATATAGCCGCATAAATTCTGG
>JBPCQW010000218.1:0-3956 GCA_050997715.1 Hassallia sp. | reverse complement strand
TAGCAATGCCCCAGTTCCACCTAGATCGTAGTCGTTGAGCGACTGGTAATAGCCGACCGAGTCCTTGGTTCGTCCGACCAGCTCCGTGATTAGCGTATTGCGCTGATCCCCAAATGACATCTTATTTAATTGCTGCTGCGTACGGAACTTACCCACCAGTAGTACGCCGCGAATGTAAGAATCTTGCCCTAAAATCAGCTGGATGAGCTGTGTGTTTTTTAGCCCCTGAAGGTCACGACCGCGTCCCGTCTGTGCTGCGACTTCGACGATAACGGTGTTACGTATATCGTCGGCACTCATCGTTGTGATCTGCTGGTCAGTCCGGCTGCCAGTTTCCCGCAGGTACACTAGCAATGCCCCAGTTCCACCTAGATCGTAGTCGTTGAGCGACTGGTAATAGCCGACCGAGTCCTTGGTTCGTCCGACCAGCTCCGTGATTAGCGTATTGCGCTGATCCCCAAATGATATCTTATTTAATTGCTGCTGCGTACGGAACTTACCCACCAGTAGTACACCACTGATGCCTCCGTCCCAGGCGATCGCCTGGGCAAGCAGAATCTCGGAGTTACCCAATCTGGTTGCATGGGTTATTTCGCCAATTTTATATGTACTTGCAAATGCTGTACCTGAGAAAGCGAAGAGTGATCCTATCGCTACAGCAGTAACTTTGTGGAAAAGTGTGTTTTTCATATTTACCCGTAAAGAGTTGAACTCTCATCTGGTTAAAACTTGATTGATTTTTAGGTACTTGCAAATGCCGTACCTGAGAAAGCCAAGAGCGAACCCATAGCTTAGGACTCCAAAGCCATAGTTTACCGCCATTCTCCGTTTCTCCAGAACATACATATTTCCCGGAAAACTGGTGCTTGAGATAATAGTACTGCGGATTAGACTGTGCTAAAACTTTTTGTGCCATCGACCCAAATGTTACGAATGCAGTACTAAAGCCTAATAATTTAAGAAACTGTCTACGGTTTCTATGCTCTATGTTAGAAAAGTCAGTTTTCGGGGTAGATCTAGCGAGCGTGTTACCAGGGGCAATTAGTATAAAACCTCAGTTTGTAGTATGCCAGAACATGGCTAAAACCTTTATTCTTTCGTTCGACCTTGTGGTGACTTTGGGCAGATGAGCGCGAACTATGTCTAGACGATTTAATAGAAACCGATAACCGAAAAGCATATAGAGCAATACTTTTAGTCTATCTTGCCCCTCATGACACGCTCGCTAAATTTACCCCCAGTAGAGACGCTTGGGTATCACGTCTCTACAAAGGTTATTGGTTTCTACAGGCAAGCATAAAAACCAGATTTAGGCTATCTTACTCCAATTTACATAAGGCAACTTTGCCGCAGTAGCTCGAACTTGTTCAGAAGAAGCGACCAACTGACCGCAAGCATCCCAAGTGCCGGCAACAAACATGTTTTTCGCACCTTCACCCATTGAAACTGTGCCCGTAAAATCGCCACATTGCACTTGCATTGTTTCCAGATTCACCGTCATTGATGCTTGGGGATTGTTTGTAACAATTTCTTGCAATTGCTTGACAGTGGCAGCATCAGCAGTAAGGCAGGGAATGCCCATTGCAACACAGTTACCGAAAAAGATTTCGGCAAAGCTTTCACCGATGAGCGCTTGAATGCCCCATTTAGCGATCGCTTGCGGTGCATGTTCCCGCGAAGAACCACAGCCAAAGTTGCGGTTAACTACCAATATGGAAGCACCTTGATACTGCCCTTGGTCGAAAGGATGCTCACCTTGAAATCCTGTTCTATCATCAGCAAACACATGTTCGCCCAAACCATCAAAAGTTACACAACGCAAATACCGAGCCGGAATAATGCGATCGGTATCAATATCATCACCCACCAAAGGAATACCGCGTCCGGAAACTGCTTTAACTTGACTTACCATCAAAAAATTACCACCTTAATTCATACCTGTTTTCTCGTTCCTGGGCTGCTGCCAGGGAATGATTTTCCGGAGGCTCTGCCTCCACTGATAATAAGGAGGCAGAGCCTCCTGACCTGTGTTACCAGGCTGAACCTGGTAACAAGAAACAAACTTAATTAAGCAACTCGCGCACGTCGAATACTTCACCTTTCAAAGCTGCTGCTGCAACCATTGCCGGACTCATCAATAAAGTGCGACCAGAGGAGGAACCTCGGCGTCCTTTGAAGTTGCGGTTAGAAGAAGAAGCGCTGATTTGCCTTCCTTCAAGTTTATCGGGGTTCATCGCTAGACACATTGAGCATCCAGCTTCGCGCCATTCAAAGCCAGCTTCAACGAAGATTTTATCTAGTCCTTCGGCTTCCGCTTGCTTCTTCACTCTTTCGGAACCGTGGACGACGAAAGCTTTAATTCCGTCGGCGACGTGGTGCCCTTGGGCAATTTTCGCAGCTTCCCGCAAATCGCTAATTCGTCCGTTGGTGCAGCTACCAATGAAGCAAACATCAACTTTCGTACCTTGGATAGGTTGAACCGGAGCCAAATCCATGTATCGATAAGCTTCTTCGGCAAGAGTGCGATCGTCTGCGGGTAGTTCGTCGGGAGTGGGGATCGCTTGGTTAACTCCAATACCTTGACCGGGAGTAATGCCCCAAGTAACGGTAGGCGGAATTTCGGCGGCATCGAAAGTTACTACATCATCATATTGGGCATCAACATCACTGCGGATCGATTCCCACCAAGCAACGGCTTTATCCCAATCTGCGCCTTTCGGGGCAAAGTCTCTATCTTTTAGGTATTCATATGTAACTTGGTCGGGATTGATGTAACCGCAACGCGCACCACCTTCGATGGACATGTTGCAGACTGTCATGCGTTCTTCCATGCTCATTTGCTCAAAGGTGCTGCCTGCAAATTCGTAAGCGTATCCCACACCACCTTTGACACCGAGGGTGCGGATGATATGCAGAATAACATCTTTGGCGTAAACACCGGGTTTGAGTGTGCCGTTAACTTCAATTTTACGGACTTTCAGTTTGGAAAGAGCGAGGGTTTGGGAAGCGAGGACATCCCGCACTTGACTGGTACCGATACCAAAAGCGATCGCACCAAATGCACCATGAGTTGATGTATGGCTATCACCACAAGCGATCGTCATTCCTGGCTGTGTGAGTCCTTGTTCTGGTGCAATTACATGCACAATTCCTTGACTTCCGCAACCAATATTATAAAATGTAATGTTATTTTCTTTACAATTTTGCTCCAGCGCTTGCATCATTTCTTCTGCCAGGGTATCCACAAATGGACGTGCCTGATTTTCTGTAGGCACAATATGATCCACCGTGGCGACAGTCCGTTCTGGAAATAATACCTTTAAATTGCGCTCTCGTAACATCGCAAAGGCTTGGGGACTGGTGACTTCATGAATCAGATGCAGTCCTATAAACAGTTGCGTCTGTCCTGAGGGCAGCGTACCAACTGTGTGCGAATCCCAAACTTTATCAAACAGTGTGCCCTTGCTCATACTCAATTCGTCCCTGGATCTGTCGGATCTATGATGTTATCAAAAAAGTCAACTACCCATTGCCAAGCTTTATGGGCTGCAACATGCGTTGTTACCCTACCCTTGGCAAAGGGATATTTATTTTTCATCTCTTTAATCACAATAGAAAAACTTGTTAATTATGTCCAATATATTTTTCTGGTTTGATTAATATCTTTAAGATATTAGACATTCCCAAAAATTAATTATGCGTTGTCCACAACCCTTGTAGAGACGGCGATTTATCGCGTCTCTACATTTTTTTTCCGGAGATGTCTATTGGACTATCCCACTCAAGATGGTAGTTACTACGAGTAATATATATAAATTCAAACCAACCATATCTGCGACTACACGCACGCGGTATCCAACCAAAGTCAAATCACAATACCGAATCAAAGACCTGTTGCGCGGTTAGGTTTAACTGTGGTAATGTTGGGGACACAATCAAATCGTTATCTCTAAACG
>JBPCQW010000151.1:0-22528 GCA_050997715.1 Hassallia sp. | reverse complement strand
CGGTAAGCGCGAAAATACGCTCAAATGCTGACAATTCCCGACCACTGGACTTTCTTCTGTTTTTCCCGGCGATAAGAAAAGAAGTAATTTGGGGTTTGAAAAGTACAATAAGGAGCGATCGCTATTTGTTCAGATGCAATTCCCAACATTTCCATTTGTAAAGCATTCACCCGTCGCACATCTAAGCGCACTCTTCCAGGATGTGGATCGGGTAATAAAGGGGAATTTGGAAGGTCATACATGGCATCAATAATAGCTTTTTCATCATTATGTGGTATAATGCTTGCGCCTATTTCTGCTGCTACCTGTTCTGAAACTTGGTAAACTTCGCCAGCGATCGCAGGTCCGAGGGCAATTTGTAAATTTTCGATTTTGCTGCCTTGGGCAATAAATCGGGCGATCGCTTGCGGTACAATCTTAGATGCCGTACCCCGCCAACCTGCATGTAGTGCTGCCACTTGAAGAGTCTTTTCATCGGCAATCAGCACGGGTGTACAATCAGCGCTAGCTACCCACAGTGCTTGTAAAGGTTCTTTGCTGATTAAACCGTCTCCCAATACCAGGGCAGAATCACCTTCTCCTTCAACATCATCGCCACCCTCACTTAACTTTTTGGCAATTTCTTGAGGTGTGAGGACAATGTTGCCATGAACTTGTTTTAAGCGATAAGCTAATGCTTCTGGTTGCAAGACCTTAGTTAACTCTTGCGGAGAACGTGACCAAAACTGGTGGGTAAAAAAGCCGTGAGGCAAACGTTCTAGTAGACTGCAAGTGAGGTAAGGCATCCCTTCCCAAGTGTGCCAGTTCCAAGTGTGCATCTTTAACCAAACCTCAACAGAAAATCTTTCTTGAGCCAATTAATGTTAACTTGTACAACGGGATTTCGGTAAACCCTGTGGAATTTGATCGACAACAGTTAGAAACCGCCCTCATAAGGCGCGAGCATAAATATTTACCATTGTCTCTACATGTTTTTGACACCGTAGCCTCTACTAACCTTACTGTGTGGGACTTGCTAGAACAAGGCACCGTTTCAGGATGTGTAGTAATTGCTACTAATCAAACAGCAGGACGGGGGCAATGGGGGCGTCAATGGAATTCTCCTGGTGGGGGATTGTATCTTTCGGTAGCTATAGCCCCGCAATTAGAAGCAAGCAACAGCTACCAACTAACATTGGCACTTTGTTGGGGAATCGCGAAACAATTGCAAAAATGTGGCGTGAATGTCGGAATTAAATGGCCCAATGATTTAGTCTTAAGTAGCCGTAAACTAGGCGGCATCTTGACTGAAACCAAAGTACACAAAGGAAAAATCACACAAGCAGTGGTTGGTGTGGGGATTAATTGGTCAAACTCTGTACCAGAAACAGGAATCAATCTGAAATTCTGGCAAGCGAAAGAGCGAAAAAATGCAATTGATTCTTTAGAAATGCTAGCTTTGGAGGTTTTGCAAGGAATAGAATTTGGTGTTGAGTGCCTTTGTGAAAAAGGAGTAAATATACTTTTGTCAGATTATCTAAATTTACTTACGAATATGGGCGATAAAGTAGACATCAAAAATCATTCGGGGACTGTAGTAGGTGTCACACCTACAGGGGAACTACGATTAAAGATGGAAACTTCTGATACCAAAGCAGTAATAACACCAGAAATTTGTCTTCAACCCGGTACAATCAGTTTGGGTTACAAGGGGTTAGGGACTGGGGAATAGGGACTAGGGACAAGGGGACAAAGGAGAATAATTCTTCTTTCTCCCCCAATCCCCAGTCCCTAGTCCCCAATTCCCAGTCCCCAAATTACACACAACACGCACTCTTTACAAATGACGCAGCGTAATCAAAAGAGCGATCGCCGTTTGCACAACTTATTGCAGCGATGTCTCGTGACAAAACGTTTGGCATCTTCTTTACCAGCACAGAGTCTGTGTTGGTTAAGCAGTTTCAGTCTCCTCAGTGGAGGCTTTGTGTATGCCCAGGTAGACACATCAATAGATAATATCGTTCCCACTGTCGAAAATTCACAAGCACAAGTTACAAATCCAGTTAAAAAAGAGGTTGTGCGCGATCGCAGTGCTTCTGCAACAGAATCGACTCAAGGGACACCGGATTTTTCTGAGCGTCGAGCGAGACTCAAAAAGCGACTACGCAATAAAACAGAAGTTTCTCAGTCATCCGAGCCAGTTAGACGCTCAACACGTCAAAGCGAGTCTGATGAGCCTGTGACTCGCATCAGACGCTCAAGACCGAGTGTGGAGATTTCTGAACCTGATACCACCGCTAGACGCTTCAGACGGCAGGTAGAAGCTTCCCGCGTTAAGCCTGCAATTAGACAGGAAAAACCACAAGAAGATTCTCAAGCCACATCTAGTAATTCTCGCACTATAGAAAGACCTTCAGAAGTTTCGCAACCACCAAGCATTTCAGACAGCAAAAAAGATTACAATAACGCTTATATCGACCCCAACGACTATAAAAACGATGGGACGAATAACTACCAAGCACCGAATTCTGTAGTACTTACCGAACGTTCTAGCGGTTGCCGGACTATTTTACCGCAAGGTGCGAATGGTAGTATTTGCGCGAAAATCCCGATTACTCCTTATGGAAATCAACGTGTAGCTGATTCTAATAACGACGTAACACGTAAACAAGCACCGAGTTGGATCAGAAGAAGTCAACAAACAACGGCATCCGCTAACGTTTCACAACCACGTCGTCTTGCAAGCCAAGATAATAACACAGGATGGCGGAGGACGCGGGTTGGTCCGATTAATCTTAACAATGGTTCTTGGCATGAAAAGCGGGTTGCTTCTGTTGGTGTCAGCAAGAGCAGTTTTCGCCCGAATCGATTTATCCCCAATCCCACAAGCTTCAACCCTAATCCAATAGTTGGTTCGAGTGCGATCGCACCCGCAGCTGGGGAATTGTCAGCACCGATGACGGCTGATAATGCTGCACCCCGCGACAGCACCGTAGCTTACGACATCCCACTGGCATCAGCATTACCACAAATCCCTTATACTGGCGCAGTCGCAGCTAATCCTGGGGGAATGATGTACCCGTTATCTGTTCCCTCACCAATCACTTCTTTGTTTGGTTGGCGAGTGCATCCGATTACAGGCGATCGCCGTTTCCACGCCGGTACAGATTTGGGGGCAGCGATGGGAACACCAATTTTAGCAGCTGCTACAGGTCAAGTCGAGGTTGCTGACTACGTAGGCGGTTATGGTTTAACTGTTATTCTTAATCACAGTTCCGCTCAACAAACTCTCTACGGTCACATGTCAGAAGTGCTTGTCCAACCCGGTCAGGTAGTGCAACAGGGAACCGTAATTGGGCGAGTTGGTAGCACCGGCAATTCCACGGGTCCCCACCTACACTTTGAAGTCCGTCACCTGACTTCCCTTGGCTGGGTTGCAACTGACCCAGGCATACAATTAGATAACTCTCTGAGCCAGTTGATTCAAGCGACACAGACAGCGCGGGTAATTGGGCAACCGGGAAGTTAGAAGAGGTGGGGGGACAAGGGGGACAAGGGGGACAAGGGGGACAAGGGGGAATCTTAACTATTGACTCTTAACTCCTAACTCCTGCCTCCTGACTCCTGCCTCCTAACTCCCCATTGCCCTATGCCCTAATCACAAATACCCGTTTTCTGCTAAGAATGTGGGTGTGATTTCATCAAAGCTGGCATCGTCCGGTGTATGTTGCTTGCCGGGATAAAGCAATTTTTCCACGTATTTGCCGAGAATATCTCCTTCGAGATTTACCAAACTGCCGGGACGGAGATAGCGGAGGTTGGTTTCGGCGTAGGTTACGGGAATAACTGCCACTTTGAATTGCGAAAGTTCTGGTTCATATTCGGCGACTGTCAGGCTGATACCGTTGACGGCTATGCTACCTTTGGGGACAATGTAGCGAGCCGCACTTTCTGCTATAAAAGTCATTTCCCAGGAAGTTGCAGTTTGTTCTACCGCTTGCATTCGTCCTGTACCGTCTACATGACCCATGACAAAATGACCGCCGATTTTGCCGCCTACTCGCAGCGACGTTTCTAAGTTAACATAATTTTGCTCTGATTCTTGCCCCAAAGTTGTGCGGCGAAGAGTTTCCGGTGAAGCGGTGGCGATAAATCCGCATTCTAAAATTTCTTCTACCGTTAGGCAAACACCATCGACGGCAATACTGTCACCACAAGCTAAATCTTGCATAATTAACTCAGGTGACTGGGGTAAACATGTAATTTGCCAAGAATCGCCCCCTAAAGGTTTGATCGTTCCTAATGACTGGATTAATCCTGTAAACACGGCTTTTTCGCAAAACTAACTCTATTTATTGCCTAATTTTGACTTAAATCAACTCGTAATTCTCACAGTAATTTGAAAATATGAGTATCATTTCAAACATTTTTCTCTATAACGATATCAAGACATTCATATCATTTACAAGGCATACTTGGTTAAGAAGATTATTCTTGAAGTACACGGATTTAACTTACGAGGAGTGTTCACCACTAGCAGGGAGTTTAATAGAAGTAATTATAGAAAACAAATGCCTATGTTTATTCTTTTCGCCGTTTTACCCAATCTTGGGTAGTATTTGTTACAGAGTTACTAAGCGCTCAAAGGATTGTAGAGGCTTCGCCAATGATTGAAATGAAAGTCGCTGGCATAGCATTAGATGCTATAACCCGCAGCCCGATTGTACTTTTGAAAGATGCTTCAGATCGCCGCGCTTTGCCAATTTACATTGGTCAAGAACAAGCTAGGGCAATTATGGGTGCGCTGGAGAATCAAAAGCCTCCCAGACCCTTAACCCACGATTTGATAATGAATATTCTAGAAGTGTGGAATATGACTTTAGAGAAAGTCATTATCCATTCGCTACAAAAGGACACATTTTATGCAGCTTTGATTGTCCAGCAAGGCGATGTCAAAAAAGAAATTGATGCGCGTCCCAGCGATGCGATCGCCGTCGCTCTGCGTACCAACGCTCCTATCTGGGTTATGGAAGAAGTGATTGCCGATGCTTCCATTCCCGTGGATCGCGATGCTGATGAAGCCGAACAGCAAGCGTTTCGCGAATTTATTTCCAATCTCCGTCCCGAAGATTTGATCAAGCGCTTCGGCACTGACAGCTAGAGGAGGTAGGAGGTGGGAGGTTTAACTTTTAGCTTTTAATTCTTAACTTCAGCTAGAAAAGTTATGAGTTACTTGCTTCAACTTATAATTCCCAGCCTCCTGACTCCTAACTCTGTTAAACATGCAATACCGACGCTTTGGAAAAACGAATCTACGCCTTTCGGTGCTTTCTTTGGGGACAATGCGTTACTTGGCTTCTGAGGAAAATGCGGTCTTAACGCTCCAAAAAGCGATCGCTTCAGGAATTAATCATATAGAAACTGCCAGAGGCTATGGCAACAGTGAGGAGTATCTTGGGGCAGCGTTGATTGCGGGACAAATACCCAGAAATCAGCTTTACATCACTACCAAAATTCCCCTCACACCGGATGCTGACACGATGCGTCGCTATATTGATGAATCTCTAGAGCGATTAAAGCTAGATTATGTGGATTGTCTGGGAATTCATGGTTTAAATACGAGTGAGCATTTAGACTGGGTTCAAGCCAAAAATGGTTGTATGCAAGCAGTGCAAGAAGCTGTGTGCGATCGCCGCATCAAACACGTAGGCTTTTCTACTCACGGTTCCCTTGATGTAATTCTGGCAGCTATAAGTACAGATTTATTTGAATTTGTCAATCTGCATTATTACTATTTTTTCCAAAGAAATGCACCAGCGATTCAGCTAGCTCGTCAAAAGGATATGGGTGTTTTTATCATTTCTCCCGCTGATAAGGGAGGAAAACTTTACACCCCACCGGAAATTCTCAAAGATTTATGTTCTCCGTTTTCTCCCTTAGAGTTAAATTATCGTTTTTTACTCAGCAATGCTGACATTACCACCCTCAGCGTGGGAGCGGCAAACCCCGATGAATTACTAGAACCAATACGAGCGGCTAAGTTCGACGGTGAATTAACATCAGAAGAAATTGCTGTTTTTGAACGTTTAGAAAGTCATAAAAATACAGCTTTGTCAACTGACAAATGCAGTCAATGCTATGCTTGTTTACCTTGTCCAGCAAATATCAACATACCGGAAGTATTACGCTTGCGGAATCTTGCTGTAGCATACGATATGAGCGACTATGGACAATATCGCTACGGCATGTTTGAAAACGCCGGTCACTGGTTTCCGGGAATGAAAGGGAATAAGTGTACAGAGTGCGGTGATTGTTTACCAAAGTGTCCAGAAAAGTTGAATATTCCCGCTTTGTTGAAAGATAGTCACCAGAGATTAAATGGGAAAGCTGGTAGAAGATTGTGGGGATGAATTATAGTAAGCGCTCTCTGCGCTTTTATGAAAATCTAAAGCCCTGAAGCGCTTACTACAAGGGGCAAAGTTAAATAAATCTTGAGTTAATCCCTGTAGCGATCGCTTTCGTTGAGGCTGGTACATTGAAAGATATGATTCAAAGGATGCTTATATGAGCCAAACTAGCCAAATACGTTGGACAACTGCCGATTTAGAGTTGTTACCAGATAACGGCAATCGCTATGAGATTGTAGACGGAGAATTATTTGTGACACCCTTACGACACTGGGGTCATCAAGAAACTGCTGATAATGTTTGTATGGAGTTGAATCTTTGGTCACGTCAAACTGGTTTAGGAGAAGCTGTAACAAGCGCTGGAGTTATCTTCACTGATGCTGATAATGTCATCCCTGATGTAGTTTGGATTAGTAACGAACGATTAGCATCTGTGCTAGATGATGCAGGACATTTAACTGCTGCACCAGAGTTGGTGGTTGAGGTTCTCTCTCCTGGTGAAGAAAACGAACGACGCGATCGCCAAGTAAAATTAAAGCCCTACGCTACCCAAGGTGTGCGAGAATATTGGATAGTTGATCGCCACATGCAGCAAATCCAAATTTATCGACGAGAGCAAGCAACATTAGTGTTAGCGGCAACCTTATTTAGCAGTGACAATCTAAGTTCACCCCTACTACCTGGGTTCAATTGCCCTGTTGCTAGTTTATTCACTTAACTTAATACAAAATTCCATGCATTTCAGAGCGAAATTTTGAATAAAGACTCAGCGTTACTCTGCGCTTACCTTTGCGTTACTCTGCGTTTAAAAATGCTCCGAATTAACGCATTCAAGCTGGAAATACTCGCACCAATTTCAAAGAAAAATCTGGAAAAACAGGAAGTGTCACCGATTCATTACTGAGGTAAATCTGCTTGATGCGATAACCAAAATTACCTTGAGCATCTTGGTAAGGTTGACTGTAACGCTCTAGTTGATTCGCTAACAAGTTAAAAATCCAATAGTCGCTAATTTTAGCTTCAGCGTAGAGTTCTAGTTTAGTATTCTGGTCATATTTAAGCGTGGAATCTGAGACTTCGATAACTAGTAAAATATCTTCGGGTAGAGGATGATTGGATAAATAATCATCAGCTTGACCGCGTGCAATAACAATATCTGGTTCCAGCTCGCTGTCATTAGGGAGTATAATCGGTTCTTGGCAACGAATAACGGCTTTACTTTTAATCAACTCATATAACTCTTGATATAACTTAGTATTACAGACAGAATGACGTGTGCCTTTTGCTGCCATTTGCATCAATTCTCCCCGAATTAACTCAACTTGATCGCTCTCAGTCAAAAATCCCAATTCAATCAAGCGATGATACTCGGTTATGGTAAAGCGTTTGGGGGTGACAATCGTCATAAAACTTAATTTTTTTCTACTAATGCTTGATTGTTATTTAAGCAAGTGCTTGACTCAACACCTCACGGTGGATCAGCGCTCGATCTACTAAAAACTGAATTTTTTCTGGTGATAATGGATCTCCATTGGCATAATGTTCAATCCAAGTTTTTCCAATCAAGTTTGCGTCATCTGGTAAACTAGCTAAATCCCAACCTGGCATATCTAAATCTTCCATCAAACGATTTATTTTAGGATCGTAACTTAGAGCAAAACAGCGACAGCCTTCACTAGCTGCCATAATTAAGCTGTGCAAACGCATCCCAATTACCATTTCGACACCACGATACACACCTTTTAATAGTTGCGGATCTTCCAGACACATAATTTTGCTGACATCTGCAAGTTGGGGTTGGATGGCTTCGGCAATACTTAAATCTTCGCTTTTTTGAAAAGGCAGCAGTAAAATAAAGGTTTGCGTAGCTTTTTGGAAATCAACCAAAGCGCGAGTTAAATTAGCAAGGCGTGTTTGTGTCAATTGGGGATGCGATCGCAATGTGACAGCAACTCTCGGCGCAGGTAAATCCCAAAGTCCGGGTACAGGCTTACTTTCCAATGCCCAAACCGGATCGGGTGCGAGAATAAAAGGTATTTGCCAATCAGATAATAAAGCAGCCGAAGCGCGATCGCGTACACTAACTTTGGTACAATTAGAATAGGTGTTCCGCGCTAGAGAACGAGTCAAAGAACCCTTTAACGGACCAATTCCTTGTGCCCAAGCAATAGTTTTCAAGTTCATTTTTTGTGCCAATGCCATCAAAGAGCCGTAGTAAAATGGGCTAATACTGCTGGTGACATCTTGAATTAAACTACCACCACCCCAGATGAAAGCATCGCTGGAGCGCAAAGCTTGAATTACAGATAACGGTGCCATGCGATCGCCAACTTCGACATGATAGCGATCGCGTGTTTGCTGTGGATTACCAGAGAGAACCACAGGCGTGACATGTTCTGGTAGCATTTGTAGAAGCGTCGCTAACAAAGCTTCATCACCACCATTTCCCTTACCGTAATACCCAGACAACAACACCCGCATCTTAGACATTTTGGATTTCAAACTTTGGATTTTGGATTAATTTTCAACTGAATATTTGCCACCAACATAAATCGCAAACTCCCAACCCCCAACTTTGCTTCTCCTGACTCCTAACTCCTAACTGTATGCACGCTCTTTCGATTCCCACCTGGATTATTCATATTTCTAGCGTTATTGAGTGGATTGCCGCAATTTGGTTAATCTGGACTTACGGTGAAGTTACTGGCAATCGTACTTGGGGAGCCTTGTCTTTTGCCATGTTACCAGCTTTGATTAGCGCCATGTGTGCTTGCACCTGGCATTATTTCGATAATGCCGAATCTTTAGAATGGTTGGTAACGCTGCAAGGTGCCATGACCTTAATTGGTAATTTTACACTTTGGGCAGCTGCGGTGTTAATTTGGCGTTCCACCAAGTCGGAAAAGCCTGTAGAAGTAGATTCTCAAGAAACTATGACATCAAAGCCATAATTTATTAACATTCCGAACTCCTGTAGAGACGTAAAGAGTGGAACGTCTCTACCCAAATCCTAACTCTCAAAACCGATGATTTCAAAAGAAACTCTATTTGCCTTATCACTATTTCCCTACTTGGGATTTTTGTGGTTTATCAAGCGTTCTGAACAAATGCCACCTTTGGCACTTTATGGATTTTACGGCACTTTGGTCTTTGTCGGAGTCACGATTCCGGTAGCGATTTATGCCCAAGTGCATTATGGTGAATCTTTGGCAAATGTTGATTGGCTGCACGGGGGTGCAGAAGTTTTTTTAACGCTTTCTAATATATTAATTGTGTTGGGTTTTCGGCAAGCTGTCATGAAAGCGACTAGGGACTAGGAATTGGGGACAAGGGAGACAAAGGGGAATTTCTTCCCCAATTAGCAATTAGCAATTAGCAAAAACTAACAACTATGGATGTAATTCCCGCGATTGATTTATTAGAAGGTCGTTGTGTGCGACTTTATCAAGGAGACTATTCGCAGTCGCAAGTTTTTAATGAAAATCCGGCTGATGTTGCCAAACAGTGGGTTGAAGAAGGTGCAAGCAGACTGCACGTTGTTGATTTGGATGGTGCAAAAGCAGGTAAGATAGTTAATCTAGCAGCAATTGAAGCGATCGCCTCCACAGTATCGGTGCCAATTCAAGTTGGTGGAGGTTTGCGCGATCGCCAAAGCGTGCAACAATTATTCAATATAGGTGTGCAGCGAGCAATTTTGGGAACCGTCGCTGTAGAACAACCTAAGTTAGTACAACAACTCTGCCTAGAATTTCCCGGACAAATTATTATCGGTATTGATGCACGTAACGGATTAGTAGCAACTCGTGGTTGGTTAGAAACTTCAGAAGTTTTAGCCACGCAACTAGCCGTACAAATGCAAGAATTAGGAGCCGCAGCGATTATCTACACAGATATCCATCGTGACGGTACTTTGTCGGGACCGAATTTAGACGCTTTGCGAGAACTTGCTGCTACTATCTCTATCCCTATTATCGCTTCTGGTGGCGTTAGTTCTGTAACAGATTTGTTAAGTTTGCTTGCGTTGGAAGCTCAAGGTGTAACTGGTGTGATTGTCGGGAAGGCGTTGTATACTGGTGATATTTCTCTGAAAGAAGCATTACGAGCCATCGGACCTGGACGTATTCAAGATATTCCCCCCAATCTAGATTTTTCTGCCTTTGCGTGATATAAGATCGACTGTTTGTAAGCAATATAGGCTATTTAATATTTTTCCTCGGCTAAAAGCCGATTTTTTTTTCTTTATTTCCGGAATAGCAACTTAGGGGTTTGTATCTCAAGTTATAGAGAGTTCACAATCGGATATCTTGTTATGAGTCGTCTAAAACCTCCTAATAATGGTAAGCCAATAAAAACTGAGAATGGTAGCACTATTCTCCAAACCAAGAACCAAATCGCAGCCTAAAAAACTGGATGAAACACTATAATTCAGGCTGCATTCAACTTGACTAATATATATCAAGTAGCTTGCACAGAAGTTTATGTTGTAATTTTTTATTTTTTAACTTTTAAATATAATGGGTTTCCTCTGGGTAGAGACGTAAAAATAAATGCGTCTCTATTTTCTTTTTTAAACAAGTAGTAAGGACTTCAGTGCATTCATATGAGGACTAAAGTCCTCACTACGAACGAGATTATTAAAGTTATAAACTAGTAAAAATCACGTTTTTACTAGTTTATAACTATAGGTTAAAACGAAATTACTTATTTTTCGCTTGAGTTTTGGCTTGTTCCAAAGCAATTTCTTTTATCGCTTGATATGAATTGACATTTGCCGAACCTTCAATAGCTTTAACTGCCAAATCTTGAACTTGTTTTAGAGCAGAGTCAAGTTGTTTCGTGAGGTTTTGAATTCGGGAATCTTGATTAGATATTGTCTGTTCTAAAGATTGCAGTCTTTGTTCGTAAAAACGTTTTTGTCCTTCTACGTCTTTAGCGTACAAATCGGATTTTATCTTAGCTTGGTAGTGAGCAATACCTTTGCCTTCTTCTGTCGCTTTCTTAATTGCCGCTTCTTTTTCTTTAGAAAACGCTTCTACCTTAGCTTTGGCTTCTTCAAATTGTTTTTCTCGCTCAGAAACTTCTTTCTCTTTTTCACTCCACTGTTTATTTATCTCTTGTTGTATCTCTTCCAACTCTTTATATAACCCTTTCTGCCGTTGTTCATATTCATCTGTCTCTAATTTTCGTTGCAGTTCTAAATCATATTTATATTCTGCCCCTTCTCTTTGACGAGTTTTCTGAATGTTTTCATTGCGTTCTTTTGTCGTTACTTTGTATGCCTCTTGCTCTTTTACCCAAGTATTTTTTTCCTCTAATATTTCTTGAGATAACACTTCATAACGCTGGCTAAACTCCTCTTGATAAGCCTTTGCATTATCTTCGTAGGATTTGACAAGCGTATCTAATATATCTTCGGAAATTTCTAAATTATGTAACTGCTTTAATTCTTTAACTTCATTATCTATGGCTTCTCTGATTTCTGCTAATTTGAAAGCTTGGTTGCTGAGTTGTTCCGATAATTCGCTGGCAGCGCTACCAAAGCCCAACTGAATGATTGCCAACTTTTCAATAGTAGAATTCATCTTTTGCTGAACGGTAGATGACTGGTTCATAGCTGTTTTTGGTTCCAATTTAGGTTTTTCTAGTGTGGTAGATTGGCTGCCTTTCTGGAGTTGGTCAATTTGTGATTTGAGTGCTACTTTCTCTTTTACTAATTCTTCATAAGCCTGAAGAATTTCGACTTTGGTGTTTTTCTCATTTGGTTTTCTAGCTGCCATAACAAACCTCCATTAATTCAAAACTAAAAATCATGTTTATTGGGCATTGCCCACCAAATCAACTACAAACTACTTTACTGAACCGTCAAAAGCTCTCATTGCCAAGTCTTGTGCTTGTTTCAAGGCAGTTTGTAATTGAGCGGAAATGCCTTGTATTTGCTCAACTTGTTTTTGAATTGTTTGTTCCAAAGATTGAATTTTCGCGTCATAACTTTGTTTGGTAGATTCCCAATCTTTTTCAAATAAATCAGCCTCAATTTTGGCTTTTTGACTTGTGTCTTTAATTGCTTCTTCTCTAGCTTTCTTAATTGCTTCTTCCATTTCGTTGGTAAATGCTGCGACTTTTTGTTGATATTCTGTAAATAAAGGTTGACGTTCTTTGAGAATTTTTTCTCGTTCTGCCCAATCTTTTTCTTTCTGTTGCGTGTTTTCTTGTATTTCTCTTTCTGAGTTGCGCTTTCTTGCTTCGTAAGCGTTTGTGTTAAGTTTGCGAGTAGTTTCTAACTTATATTGGTATTCGTCTGTTTCTAAAGAGCGTTGTTTGGCTAATAATTCGTTGTATGCTTGTAGCGCTTCTTCATACTCTGCTTGCTCTTTTTGCCATTCTTTACGCTTTTGGGCAATTTCTTTTTCTAGTGTTTCTCGCTTGCTTCTGATATCTTCTTCAAGGGCTTTTAACTTTTCTCGATGTTCTTGAGTTAAGATATCTAAGGTATCGGCAACAATTCTAATTTGCTGAAGTTCTTGCAAATTTTGGCTGGCAATTTCTCTAGCTCGATTCAATTCATCTAACTTAGAGTTCTGTTTAGCTAACTTTTCAGATAGTTCATTAACGATGCTGCCAAACTCTAGTTGCAAATCAGCTAAACCTTTGACAATATTATCAACTGTGTAGGTAGAAGCTGCTTCGAGTGTTTCTTTATTTTTCGCTTTTTCTGCTTCTTCTTGTTTGGTTGCTATTTTAGATTCTAGCTTTTTTCTATCAGCAATTATTTGCTGAAATGCTTGCATTAGTTGTTGTTTGCTGTCTTTGACTGCTATGCTCATACTCTACTCCTTTAAATGTGCAATGGTGTACTTTTTTTTGCAAGCTGAAGTTAGACTTTCTCTATGCAGACATCAAGCTAGCCTTTAAATGAACGTTTTTAACGCCGTAGAATTACTGAAAATCTAATTCTAGGATTTAGGCTTTCCGATTTTTTGCTGAAAAAAGAAAATTACAGCTATGTTTGCAATCAGGTTGATTTCAAACTAGTTAAGAGGTGATGATTTTGGTTTGAAAAACTGAGATGCTTGCTTTTTTATATGTTTCTGGCTAATTTGCCAAAAAAACATGACTAGCAAAGTCAAAAATTGCAGAATATCTGCGTAGATAAGAAAAGCTTCATTTGAGGTGGATTTTCCTCGGTTTGTTGATATAGTACTAATGTACTATATAAATTAAATCATATTTTTCCACTTTTGTCAAGCAACACAGGAAAATTTTGACCAAACAGAGGATTTTTTTAAGCACTAAAGTGCTTACTAGGCAGATATAAACAGGTGCAAGTGTACGAAAGGACACCTGCACCAAAAGAAATATTATTTATGCGTGCTTAGTTATGTATGGGGATTGTTTTACTCTGGTAAGCGTTTTTAACTGAAAACCAGTTGCTGGCGATCGGCATTCGCCAACCAGTACCGAAGGCGCGATCGGTGATTTTTAAGCCGGGGGGTGCTTGTCGTCGCTTAAATTCGGCACGCGCTACCATCTGAATTACTCGGTCTACAATTTGTGCGTCGTGACCGGCGTCAACAATTTGTGCGGCTGATTGATGGTTGTGAATCAGACGTTGCAAGATGTCGTCTAATATTTCGTAGGGTGGTAGGGAGTCTTGATCGACTTGACCGGGTTTGAGTTCAGCGCTGGGTGCTTTGGTGAGGACGTTTTCGGGGATTGGGGAGTGGGGAGTAGAGACACAGGTTATCGCGTCTATACAAGAGTGGTGATTTAGCCAGTGGCAAATTGAATACACGCGGGTTTTGGGAACATCGGCAATTACTGCTAATCCGCCATTCATATCACCGTAAAGGGTGCAGTAACCGACTGCCATTTCTGATTTGTTACCCGTAGATAATAGTAGATAGCCGAATTTGTTGGCGATCGCCATCAATAAATTACCCCGAATCCGAGATTGAATATTCTCCTCTGCTAGTCCAAATTGTGTACCAGCAAACAAGTCTGCTAAGGTATTGTCATAGCCTTGCATTAACTGCCCGATAGGTAATGTGGTAGTCTTGATTCCCAAGCTTTCGCTTAATGCTAAAGCGTCGCTGATAGAATGTTCGGAACTGTAGGGTGAAGGCATCAGCACACCGAAGACATTTTCTTTACCAAGTGCGGCAGTGGCGATCGCTGCCACTAATGAAGAATCAATTCCCCCACTTAAACCCAATACTACTTGAGAAAAGCGGCACTTTTGAGCATAATCTCGCACTCCTAAAACTAAAGCGTGCCAAATTTCTTCATCTTCGCTTTCATATTCCGGTACTACAGAACTTTGTAATAAATCTCGCTGTACTTCGTCAAATTCAACTATTACTAAATCGCTTTCAAATCCACGAGCGCGACATATCAATTCACCTTGACGATTCAAAGCAAAACTTCTCCCATCAAAAATCAAATCATCATTTCCACCTACTTGATTGGCGTAAATAAGGGGTTGTTTAAAACGAATGGCACTATGTCGTAACATCGTTTCTCGAAACTGCTGTTTCTTGAGGCTGTAGGGGGAGGCAGATAAATTTACAACGAAATCTACACCCAAAATTGCTAAGTCAGCAATTGGATTGTTGGTGTAACTACGTTTGCCCCAAAATTCTTCATCATTCCACAAATCTTCGCAAATAGTTACGCCAATATCAATATCATCTAATGTGAAATAATTGGCTTGTAAACCTGGTTCAAAGTAACGACATTCATCAAACACATCATAAGTTGGCAAAAGTCGTTTGTGAAAAACTTGCTTGATACCATTATCTAACAAAGCCATGCTATTAAATAAAGGTTTACCACCATTATTTTGTGCTTGCAAATTTTCTTCAACTGTTCCCACTAATATGGCTAAATTTGGCGGTAAATCTTTAACCAATTGTTGTAAAGTTATATGCATTGCTTCAACAAAGCTAGGATTTAATAATAAATCCCTTGGAGGATAGCCACATAAAGAAAGTTCTGGTGTTAGTAGCAAACGCGCACCTGCTGCGGCTGCTTGTTGTGCTGCACAAAGAATTTTGGCAGCGTTTCCTGGTAAGTCACCAATTATCGGATTAATTTGAGCGATCGCTATTTTCATTTTGGATTTTAAATTTTAGATTGGGGATTTTCTAAACTTAATTATTCAGGCTTTTTCTTTGACTGCCAATGTTTTAATTCTTCATCTATGAAATAACTAACCAAATCTCGATATAGCTTTTCAATTACATCTGGATTTAAGCCTACTTCTTCAGCCCACACACGTCGTGACTGCAACATAGAATTAAACCTGTCTGGGGCTTTTACATTTGTTTCACTGGTCTTGAACTTAGCCGCTGCTTTCACATATGCAAATCTTTTGCTGAAATCAGAGATAACCTGCTTATCAATTTCATCAATACAATCGCGAATTTCCTGAATATTGAAACACTCATCCGGTGATTTCATAACTTTGCGTCTTTGCGGTTCGTTAAATAAAGACTAAAGGTTTATCTTTAAAGGGGGCAAATGCTTCTGCATCAAACTTATACAAACTAGCTGGACGACCGGCACCGCGTGATACTTTAATTCCGGTATCGGATAAAAAACCTAGTTTGAGTAGACGCGCTCGAAAATTAGAATAATCGGCAAAATTATCTCCTAATACTGTGGTATATAACTGATATAAATCATTCAAAGTAAATGTTTCTGGTAAGACTTCAAAAGCTACCGGACTATATTCTAATTTATTCCGCAGCCGTCTGTGTCCATACGATAAAACTTCGTTATGGTCAAAGGCTAATTGCGGTACTTGCTTCACCGGATACCAAGCTATACCAGTTACTTTATCGGCAATTAATTCGGCTTCTTCAAAGCGAACAAGAGCAAAGTAGCTAACTGATAGATAGCGGACACCAAAGCTATCGATTGCTTCGCGGGGATCGCGATTGGGTCCACCAAAAGTATACAATTGCTCTAAATAGAGATTGTTAACTTTAATTTTCTCAGACATGATGCGATAAGCCGCATCTTCTAAAGATTCTCCTTGACGTACTAAAGTACCAGGAAGACTCCATTGATTTAAAAATGGCTCTTGCTGTCGCATTATTAATAAAACTAGTAGCCGATTTTGCGCGGTATCTACAGAAAAAATTACATTGTCAACACCAACTTTGAAATCAGCCAAAGGTTGTTGATTTAACAGATTTGGAATTTTTTTTTGCTTGTGTCCTGGCATTCGTACAAATGCTTTTGATGAATATAGTTAACAACAGGGGGAGTTAAAGCTTGAGGATCTTTATTTTCACGATAAGCTGTTGAGGAAACCTCTAGACCGATAAGGTTAGCGATCGCAATATTTGCTCCCAGATTTTGCACCCCTGACAAACTAGACTCATCTATCGCATATCCCGGTCGCGGCACTACTAGTAATTTTACTTGTCGCAACAAATCTTCAATACGATACCAACGCGGCAGTTGATTTAGCAAGTCTGAACCGATAACTAATGTTAATTCTACGTCTTCACCTACACTAAGTTTCGCTTTTTCCAGCGTTTCTAGTGTTCTGAAGCTACTTAATCCTTGTTCTAAAATAATGTTGTGCCGTGGTGCATCCATACCTGCAATTAATAATCGCAGCATTGCTACCCGGTGTTCCAAAGGTGTTTGATGCGATTTAAAGGGATTATTTGCTGCCCAAACTACTACGCGGTCATAATGTTCAGATAACCAAGTTAAAATTGTTTCATGTCCAGCAGTTGGTGGATCGGCACTAGTACCAAATAAAGCAATCTTCAACATTTTGGATTTTAGATTAGTTAGGAGGCAGGAGTCGGGAGTTAGGAGTTAGGAGAACAAAGGTAAAAGTCAAAAATCACCCCTGTCCCTAGTCTGCTGGGTAAGTTTTTCTAAGTCGGCGGAAATTTCTACTTGTACGGAAACAGGATAATTTAGTTGTCTGGTTTCTTCTGGTAAACTAGCGACTGAAGCCGTGCTGCGTTGGCGAATTTCTGCTATAGTTTCTGAGGCTTGCATCCGTTTACCGTCTTTAACCATTAATTGCAATAAAGGTTGTTCTGTGGTAATGCTTTCATCTGCTAATCCCAAGCGATCGCCTTTGACTTTACCTTCATAAAAGGTGCGAAAAATCTGTTTGCGCCCCGGATAAGTAATTTTGCCGCTAGACTGTTTCATCACGGGGATACCATCAATTTCTACTAGTTTATAAACTCCATTTACAGGGGAACCGGTAACTAGTCGCGTTCCCAATCCATAACCATCAATTTGGGCGCCGTTGGCTTTGAGTTTAGCAATTTCCCACTCATCCAAGTCACCACTAGCGAAAATCGACACATCAGGAAGAAGTGATCGCACTTCTTTGGATAAGGTAACTAAATCTCCTGAATCTAACCGAACTCCTGTTAGTTTCATCTCCCCTGAGTTGACTTTTTCAGCTAACTTTTTGGCAGCAGCGATTGTATCGTAAGTATCAATTAATAATGGCGCACCCGGAAAATATCGATGAAATGCTGTAAATGCTTGTTCTTCACTGCCTGCCATTGCTGATAAAGCCATGACTAAGGCGTGAGCCATTGTACCACTTGGCTTTTGCCCCAGTTGTAGCGCAGCTAACACATTGGATGTAGCGTCTAATCCACCCGCTAACGCCGCTCGCGCCGCCCACAGCGAACCTTGGGGACTAAATGCCCGTCTTGTACCAAATTCTAGTAAGGTGGCTTTCTCGCCTGCGACATCGCGAATTCGTGCGGCTTTTGTGGCAATTAATGTTTGGTAATTAATGGTATTTAACAGGTAAGTTTCTACTAGCTGTGCTTGCCAAAGTGGTGCTTCCACACGCAACAAAGTTTCATTGGCAAATACCGCTGTACCTTCTGGCACTGCCCACACATCGCCGGTAAAACGTCCCTCAAGCAGTAAAGACCAAAAGCGATCGCACGCACCCTCAAAAATTCCCGTTGCTTGCAAAGCTGCTATTTGAGAGGAACTAAAGCGGAATTTTTCTAAATATTCCAATGCTTGCGCTAAACCCATCGCAATTAAATAGCCAAAACCTTCTGGCAAGCGTCTTACAGACAGTTCAAAGCTTGCCGATGATTGTTCTACACCTTCACCTGTATAACAAGCTGCCATTGTTAGCTGGTAAAGGTCGGTCAGCAAACTGTAATCAGCCGCAGAGAGATTCAATTCTTGGTTCTCTTGCTGGATATTGGTATGTGCATAGTCCAGGTTTGGCAAAGTTATCATGCTCTGGTGCCTTTACAAGAATGCTTTTATTTATGGTAAAACCTACCATAAATAATGTCAACTGCCGCAGGACTTATGTCATTTCTTGCTTTCAATCAGGTTGTTGCGGTCAAATTAATACTATATTTATCAATTAGTTCATATTTATTTATAGTATTCGTGATAAATAATCAGACGTTAGTAACTCAACTTTCAATATTTAACAGTAGAGACGTTTCGGGGGAACGTCTTTAAGATAAATTAAAATTTTATTGATATAAGCTACAATCATAATCAAAGGGCAAAGTTTAATTTTTATTATATAAAGTATTGCAACGATACCTCAACACTTATTGCGAAACTTGTCAATATATTGAGAATATGAGCCAGTCGAGAATATGAAGAATTAGACTAGATACATCGTAATTAAAAACACTGCGAAAAAAGGAACATTTAATATGATGGCTATCTCCAGAATATTAGCAAGCATTGCCCAGTATATATCTGAAGCCGCGATGCGGAGTTTTGGTCCTAATGATGATGCTTATCCAGTTATTGGTATACAACCTTTTACAGGTGAACCTTACAAAGAAGGTACAGCCGACAATTGGTAAATGATAATATTAAATATGTCAATGAAAATTAAAGTCGGTGGAAAAGTAAACTCTCACTCCACCGACTTTTTTATATTGCTTGTAGTAAGCGGCTCTAGCCCTTAAAATCTTGTTATGAGGGCTAGAGCCATCACTACTGTTCTTACAACCCATCCCACTGAAATTCTGCTAATAATAACAAGCAGAAAACCATCAAAGCACCAGTGGAAAGAAACTGCCAACCACTAACATAAGGTAAGAGGAAAATCCCTAATAAGTGAAATATACCAATGAATATCATGGCACGCGATCGCACTGCAAACCCAGTACACCAATAGCCGATAGCACTCAATCCCAACCACAAAGGACATAAGTGCATTAATACATCTCCCCAAAGTAAGAAAATACTCATATTAGTTAATATCACCCCAAACACCATCAATAACCCCCAGCAATATAGTATCCAGGTAACTTGTCTTTCTTGCACCCAATATCGAGTAAAATTTACCATTGCTGCAATACCAATAAAGCTAAGAATTGACCATAAAGTTGCTTGTAAACTCCAGCTAATAGGGAGAAATTGAGCCGTCACAAACATCGGTATGAGTAAGACACTCCAAAGTAGGCAAGCTTGATCGATGCGTGTATAAAACGTTGAATAAAGCTTAATTTTTCCAATTTGCCAGTTAACAAACCAAAGTCCTTTCATTTCTTGAATTTCTACAGTTGTTTGTTTTCGACGCAGCACTGGTTCTGAATAATTAAAAAAAGTCATTTTAATTGGTACTTAATTGCTAAAAAATGACGGATATTTTCGATTAAATAGCCATACTTGTTTTCAATTGTTATTAAATAAAATTTTTGTATAACTCTATCTTTGGCAATGAGTTTATGAATGTTATATTCTGTCCTAGGTTGTACTTTTGTTATTTTGTTTACAAAAGCAAGAAAAATATCTCATTTAGATTACTGAGCAGTAGAGATTAGAGAAGATTTTCTCGGCTTATGTATCGTTTTGTAAATGTTATTAAATCATTAATATTTATCAGAGATTGAAAGAAGCGATCGCTTGGATACTCTCTTAATAATGCTGGCTGTGGTAAGTCCTAACTAAAGGCTTTGTTTATTCCTGGTGCAAAAAATACCTTGGGGATAAATTTAGGCATTTCAAAGTAAACATTCCCTAGCTTTGCTAGAGAATCAAAAACTAGGAACACTTCAACAATGTTTTGGAAAATTGTAGTTAGTGCTTTACTATTGCCCAGTTGTCTAGGATTTGAGACAGCAGCAGCACATATAACAAGTAAGGTGCAAAACCAGCCACAGTCTCAAGAATCAGCATTGCCAGTTACTTTCACACTGGCAAATCAAATTCTGATGAATTCTTCCACCCTTGCCGATAAAGAAGATGTATCAATTCAAGACAACTTTGAAGCTGATACAACCCAACTAAAACAGACCAAATACGAGTATTATCAACGCATCCATCAACAGCGTCTTCGTCGTTCTAGACAGAGGGTGTGTCCTGACTATCGATATCATCGCAGGTATAATCGAAACCGCGTTTACTATCGTCAAAATCATCACCGCAGCCGACATTACTACAGATACCAACGTCAATATCAGCCCCAAAATTATCGCAGACGACACAACTACAAATGCCAGTATTATAGTCATGGCAGATGTTACAACTAATGCGGCTAAGTACAAAATTGCCTAAATTCCCCACAACTTAAACTCAAAAAACCTCAGCGTACCTCTGCGTTTAAAAAGCCGACTATTTTATGCGTAAATCCTATTCATTCTCAACTCAGTAACTTAATTAACACAAAAGCCAAAGCCGCACTACCCAGAGGAACTGTCAAATTGTCAACACCCAACAAAGAAAAAGCTTCTAAACCAGTAGCTACCAAAGCAACTACCAGTGATACCAACCAAGTTTGCCAAACATTGCCCAGTGTGAAGAGTAAAATCAAACTACAGACAATATAGCTGACAATAGCCATCGTCAAAGAGCCTTCCCAGCTTTTTTGCGCTCCAAACACTTGATATTTATGTTTGCCGAATCGCTGTCCAATCAGCGCTGCGAATCCATCACCCCATGCCATTATCAAAATACCGATCGCTGCGTACTGAGGTTGTTGCAAATGCCAGAAGCAAGCAACTAAGACACCTATACTAACAGCATAAAAAAATGTCCCCAAACTTTGGCGTCCGACACTATTAATACCTGGGAGAATCGGAAATAAATACGACAATAAGGTAACAGCACTCGCTAAAATTGAAGCTGTAATCCCCACACTCGCAGGGATATCCAACCACCAAGCGAATAAAATCACGTTGCCAGTGCCAATATGAACGATTTTTCGCAGGAGTTCTGCATCGCTATTGACAAAACGATTTGTCAGCCACGCAATTGTAAGGATGAGCGATACCCAAACGGCTACGATCGCAACTTGCAGCGACAAAGATGGACTTGACTGTAAATTAAACAATGAAGTTAACAATACAACAATATGAAAAACGTTGACGCTTATTATCAATGTATAAGATTTGGGTTACTGCGATGAAATTATTATTTATTTGGTTAATTAAAGGTTATCGGCTTTTTATATCACCGCTGTTTCCTCCAACTTGTCGCTTTCAGCCCACTTGTTCAATGTATGCTATCGAAGCAATTGAACGATTCGGTGTTCTGCGGGGTTCTTTGATGGCAATTTGGCGTATTTTACGCTGTCATCCGTTTCATCCCGGTGGATACGATCCGGTACCGGAGGGGGGAAGGGGGAGAGGGAGACAAGGGGACAAGGGGGATTTTGACTCCTGACTCCGTGCCTCCCGACTCCCGACTCCTGACTCCTATTTAATCCAAAATCGAAATGAGACCTTATCATCAAGTACCAATTATCGAATGTGGTGAACCACTAGTAAAAATTCCTTTAGAATTGTTTGCGGTGGAATCTCCCCATCCTTATGAAAAGCTAGGTGCCCCTTATGGTAAACATTCTCCTTATTTTCTCCGCGAAAGCTTGATTGACTGCTTGATAGAAGCGCAAAATAACTTACAGTTAATACATCAAAATTGGCGGATTCAAATTTTTGATGCTTATCGTCCGGTAGCTGTGCAACAGTTTATGGTAGATTACAGTTTTGCTCAAGCGCTGCAAGAAAGAAGATTAATTGAGGCATTGTCAGCAACTAAACACCAAGAGATTTGGGAAGCGGTTTATCAAATTTGGGCTGTACCCAGTTTAGATGAAAAAACTCCGCCTCCCCACAGTACCGGCGCTGCGGTGGATGTGACGCTGGTAGATG
>JBPCQW010000134.1:0-14404 GCA_050997715.1 Hassallia sp. | reverse complement strand
GTATACACCCCGGAAGAAATCAGAGCTATAGCAGAGATAATAGTTGAGAAAGATATACTTGTTGTCTCCGACGAGATTTATGAAAAAATACTCTACGACGGTGCAGAACATTTGTGCATCGGTTCGTTAGGAAAGGAGATTTTCGACCGTACTATTATCAGTAACGGCTTTGCGAAAGCTTACTCGATGACAGGATGGCGGATTGGTTATTTAGCAGGACCAACAGAAATCATTAAAGCCACAATCACCATCCAAAGTCATAGTACATCAAATGTGTGTACCTTTGCTCAATATGGGGCGATCGCTGCTTTAGAATGCTCACAAGACTGTGTAGAAGAAATGCGTCAAGCCTTTGCCAAACGTCGGCAAGTAATGTTCGATAGACTTAACGCTATTCCTGGTTTAAGTTGTGAAAAGCCAGATGGTGCGTTTTACATGTTTCCCGATATCAGCAAACTCGGTGTAAAATCTTTAGAATTTTGTGACGCTTTGCTAGAAAAAGAGCAAGTTGCAGTCATTCCCGGAGTCGCTTTTGGTGCCGATGACAATATTCGTCTTTCTTACGCTACCGATATGGCAACAATTGAGAAAGGAATGGATCGATTAGATAAATTTGTGCGTTCTGCCCTTGGCAGCAGCGCTTCGCGATCGCGCATTTAGTCAACAGTTAAACTCGAAGTTTCGTGTTCCAAACAAGACCTTCATAGTTGCAAAAAATATAGACAAATATTTGATACTTAGATTTTCTGTTTGTAAGGTTTGACCCTTACTGGATAAATCCGTCAGAGCGATCGCGTAAAGCCTCGTATCGAAACGATACAGCGATCAAAACACAACCAACCCTACAGCAACGGCACATCTCCATCCACCATCTCAAACTCTAACTGATGACTCTTAACAAAATTGTGAGTGAAATGATCCACCACATTCGTATCACTCAATTCTAAATTATAAAAATCGACAAACTCATGTTCAAAATATGGTCCTGCGTGCCAAGTTCCCACCTCTAACTTAATGAAGCAATTTCCCGGAATGCGGAAAGCTGCAATTTCTTGTAAAGCTGGTTCCTCAACATTATTATCAGGAGGACAAACCGCAATTAACCAATCCTTTGCTGATAAAGAACCCAAACATTGAGTGCATTGCATATGACGAGTAATTGTGTAAAACTTGCGCCCTCGGCGTTGCAACCGCATAATATAAAAGCGGGGAATTCCATTTTGCAGGTTTAACACCGCATCTTCAGTATCGTAAGCTTTCCCGTCCTTACTGGCAAAAATAACTTGCCCATAACGGCGAAAATTTTCAGGTGTTACCCATTCTGCCTGCAATTTTTGTACTGTATTTGCTGTACTCATATCAAAATGAAGTATGAATAGTAAAAGCTTTTTCCAATATCATACTTCACACTTTGGTTTATATTTCACTTTCCAGTTCTTTAGGAATAAGAGACTTGGGAATAATTGAAGCTTGTTTTTCTATATCTGAAGGTTTTGTATACCACCAAGCCCATGCAATTAAAACTCCCTGTAAGGGCAGTCTTATAGCTTGTAACAAGTTGGAATCTGGTACATGGTCTATTTTAATGTGATTAACCGCCATGTTAATATTAGCTGGGTAAACCGCAATAAAAAGAGCAATTAATCCCCAAGCAGCAGGTTGACTTAGAGGGGGAACTAATAAACCGATACCACCTAAAATTTCATAAAAACCACTCAGATAAACTAATCCCAAAGGATTGGGGAGTTGCTGCGGTACAATTCTTACATATTGATCGCCAACGGTAAAGTGAGTTATTCCGACTATGATGATACATACTGCAAGGATAACACGTAAGAGTTCTTTGTTCTTTTTTATGTATTGCATCTAACTATCTGCTTTGTGTTCATACTCTCAGTTTCCTTGCTGTACGTCACGGTGTCTTCAGTCAACAGTGGGAAAATTCATCAAGCTTGCCCGGATTTTATCACCTTATTTGCCCTTGTCAGCAAAAAAAGCAAATCCACACCACTAGCAGCTAATTGTGTCGCTTATTTTATCAAAAATCGCCAGTGTCAGTAAATATCTCAATCAGTTGGACTATTCAAGTCAACTTTAGGAATAGCTTCCGGATTGCGAACCGCAGGGGACTGTTCCAAAATAGCAATGATACCAGTCCGATTAGTTGCTAAACTGGAATTGCTAATCACGTCTATTACATTTCTGTCAATAATTTCTTCAATCAAAGCTTTGATTTGTGGCTTAATTATTTTATTTAAACTCACTCGAACTTCATCGGCTAATTTCTTATAATTACCATCAACAAGAGCTTGCTCAACTAGAGTAACAGAATCTTCTAAAGTAACGACAATTTCTTTATCAAAGCAATGACAAAGAACTTTGCTAGGACGTAGCCCCAATTGAGTATTATATAAAGAACCAATACGCTGTGATATTTCTCGTTCTAATTGTCCAATTGTTGGTTTAGCCATAAATAATTTCTTGATTTTAGATAACTCTCTTTAAAAAAGATAAAATTAAGTATTTTATTATTAGTGATGTATCTTATTTGAGTTTAGATTAAATATCATAAAAATTTTTACCTTTGATATCTTGCATTCAGGTAATTCAAGTCACAGCCAGTCTAACAAAACCCACACTTTGTAGGTTTAAAAATTATTGGTTTATTGAAGTCGTTCCTTAGTAAATGCCCATTTGTTTGCAATATTAACTATGCATATTATTTATGAAGCATTATTGCAAAATATGAACATAACAATATCATGGAAGTCTAGGATAACCTTTTGCCTCCCCCAATAGACACATCTCAAAAAATCAGGAAAAAGGAAGAAGACAAAATTTACAAACAAGGAGTCACAATTCAGGAGTAAGGATGGGGTTATACTCACTCCCTCCTCCAGACTGCTCCCTCCAGACTCCTGACTTACTTTGTGCCAAACAAGCGATCGCCTGCATCTCCCAAACCCGGTATAATATAACCGTGTTCATCCAAATGGTCATCAATCGCTGCCGTATACAAAGGCACATCAGGATGTACAGCGCAAAAATGCTCAATGCCTTCCGGTGCAGCAAGTAAGCACACAAACCGAATCGACATCGGATTAGTTGATTTCAGTCTTTCCACCGCTGCCACCGCTGAATTACCAGTAGCCAACATCGGATCGACCACCAGCATATCTCGCTTATCCACGTCATCGGGAACCTTAAAATAATACTCCACCGGAATCAACGTTTTTGGATCGCGATATAAACCAACATGTCCCACCCTAACCGATGGCATTAACTCCAGCATTCCATCTAAAATGCCCTGTCCTGCCCGCATAATCGAAACTAACACCAGCTTTTTTTCCGGTGCCAGCACTGGTGCATTCATTGGCGCTAATGGCGTTTTTATCAGTTCATATTTCAGCGGAAAATCCCGCGTCACTTCATAAGCCAACAACAAGCTAATTTCTTTCAGGAGAACGCGAAATTTAGCCGTGCTGGTTTCAACTTTACGCATCAGCGTTAATTTGTGCTGAATCAATGGATGGTCAATTAAAGTTACTTTTGACATATTTTTTGAATATATAAAATGGGTAATAGCAATACCTTCTTTCAAAATAAAGAGGGCTTTTATTAGTAGAGTTATTGTTTACCACAACTACAACTTTAGGACGTATCCACCCAGCCAGTCCCTTTTTTACCACTTCTTAAAGAGGAGCGAAGGTATTGTTCAATATTCACCTTTTCTTATTCTCCGATATCACAAACCAACCTTTTAAACAAAGATACAGAAATAATAGTAGTCTTCACTAAAGTTTGAGCTTCCGTAAAATCAAAATCTCCAGTAATCAAAAAATCAGCATCCGCAGCCATAGCACAAGTCAAAAATTTGGCATCCTTCCTATCTCTAGTAAAATCCATCTCCACATTCACATCAATAATAGTCGGAAATGTATCGATAATTTCAAACCATTCGGCTTTTACTTCATCTGTCAACTTAAATTTTTTCCGATTCAAAACCTCCTTGTATTCTGCTAAAATTTCTGTCGATACAATCCACTCAAATTCTGAATTATCAATAATAAACTGAATAACTGCTCTCGGTTCTCTACCTCTAAGGACAGCAGAAACTAAAACGTTTGTATCAATTATAACTTTCATTCGCCGCGACGGTAAGCTTCAATTTCGGCTGCAATTTCTTCTTCTGTAATCTCTTGTACTCCCGGAATTTCTTGTGTTTTATCAAATATTTTTTTGACTTTTTGACTAATTTCTGCTCTGGGATTCTCTTCTGCCAAAATAATTATTTCCACCCGTTGTCCTGATTTAAAAGGTAAACCTGATAAAACTACATTATTTGGGTCTTCTATAGTGATATATTTTTTGTAAGCATTCATAGTTATTCCTGATACCAATTTTGTTCTAAAGCGTTGCTTTCATCAACTATAGATAGCGATCGCCTGCTCAAATGACAATTGACGCAGTTATGTAAATAACTGTTAATAATAAGGCGTTCCTTAATTCAAGCTGACTGTAACTACTTAAAGTTAAAATACAGTGCCATCGCTTTCTATTTGTATGGGGGGGACACCACCTGTTCTGAGTTCTGCGGCAATTTTTCGTCCTGCTGTCCAAGTTCCACCTTGGAGGATTTTCACCAGTGGCAATTCCTCAGCACTCATACCCAACTTTTTCCGTACTCTAACAGCGATGCGATCCAACAAAATCACAGTCATTGCACGCCATTCAACTATAACTTCTGATGATACTGGATGAGGCGATCGCAAAATCTGCGAATCTTTGACGTTGATAAGTCCCAAATCCAGACATAACCCTCCATTCCGATATTCTGGCAAACCAGTCAGAGCATCTAAATTAGTAATTTCTAAACCGAGTTCCTGTAATGGTTCCAACAGAGAATAGGTAAGCCATTGAGACAGTTTATGAAATGGCATCAAACCATCATCAGCAACAGCCGAGTGAAACCAGACATCCCCTAAGTTAACTCCAGCAACTTCAACTCGTCCAGACCAAATATCACTCAGTCCTTCAAGAACTGCATCAAAAACTGTTGTCGCAGCGATCGCCTGATTCTCAGATTTTCCCATTAAGTAACTTACCATATTTCCGGGACGCGGATTTACTTCGCCAAATAAATCAGGAGAAGCAACTAAAACTTGTCCTAATTTCTGCAACAACTTTAACCGTCCAGAAACCCCCACCAAAGGATTTTCGGCATTTACCTGAAACCCATCCGCTAATTCTTCTTCTGTTAATAATTGCAACCTTTGAGCATCCGCTTGTAAAAGACTGCCTTCCTCACTCGAAAAAGCACCTTGACAAAACATTCGGAAACTAGCCACAGCCAAACCTTCACTTCGCCCAAAACCCAAATTAGTCTCCTGCTCATAATAACGCCAACTGTTCCCCGCTCCCGCATCCAGCAAAACACTAATAATCGCCAAATCAAACTTGGCAGCCGCTTTTTGCAGCGGTGTCATTCCCACCAACATCTCATCCAATTGAGTTAAACGTTGCACACCTCCAGCCTCAAAATGTCGCCAACGACTGTGAAACGGAATATCCAAATTTGGGTACTCACCCCGCATCACCTCAATCACATAATCTGCTACCCTATCCAACCGCATCAAATCACAACCAAAAGTTGGCAACTTATCTTCAGTTGCCAATACAAACAATTGCCCACAACGTTCCCGAATAGCGATCGCCGAACGAAGATATGCAATCAACTCCTTCCCCTCTTTCCTTGGCGTTCTTGGCATCTTGGCGGTTCGTATCTCCTTTCTTATTAATAATGGGGAGTGGGGAGAGTGGGGAGAAAGAAGAATTATTCTCCTTGTCCCCCAGTCCCCAGTCCCCAGTCCCTAGTCCCTAGTCCTACTCCAAAGCTCGTCCCTTCACATCAGCTAAACTGTTTGCATCCAACACATCCCCTGTGGTAAAATAGCCCGCAGCTTTCTTCGCTTCCATTTCCACCCGCGCATCTTGAGGAATCAAATCATCTGGAATGGCAATTCGTTCCACAATCTCAATTCCCGACTGAGTTATGGCATCGAACTTCATATTACTCATCGATACCATGCGGTCAATGCGAGTAATGCCCAACCAGTGCAGTACATCCGGCATTAGTTCTTGGAAGCGCATATCTTGGACACCTGCCACACATTCAGTACGCTCAAAGTAGGCATCAGCGCGATCGCCTCCTTCTTGACGCTTGCGAGCATTGTAAACCAAAAATTTCGTAACCTCACCAAGGGCGCGACCCTCTTTGCGACAATAAACAATTACCCCAGCACCACCTTCTTGCGCTGTTTGGACGCACACCTCAATTCCGTGTACGAGATAAGGACGACAAGTGCAGATATCCGAACCAAAGACATCGGAACCGTTGCACTCATCATGTACCCTGACTGCTAAAGGCTTATTCGGATCGGCGATCGCTTCTAAATCACCAATAATATACACCGTCAAACCTCCAATTGGTGGCAAAAATACCTCTAAATCCGATCTAGTGACCAATTCTGGAAACATTCCCCCAGTTTGTTCAAATAAAGCGCGACGCAATTCGCCTTCAGTGATATTAAACCGCTTCGCAAGTCCTGGTAAATACCAAACCGGCTCAATTGCCGCTTTCGTTACCACCAAATCCCCACCGGGCTTCATAACTTTACCATCAACTTGCAAGCGTCCTTTGGCGATCGCTTCTTGCAATTCGGGCATATTGATGTGAGCTTTGGTGATGGCGATCGTCGGACGGATATCATATCCCTGTTCGTAGTAGGATGCAAACACCTCAGAAGCGATCGCACCATAAGGGTCAAGAGAAACGATTTTCTCCGGGTCAGACCAGCTTGGATATGGTCCAATACGCACTGTTGGAGACGTGTTGGTTAAATCCGCTATATGATCTGATTGCAGCGCTCCGCTAGCCACTGCTAAAGCGCGATAAACCGCATAACCACCCGAATGAGTGCCTATGACATTGCGGTGCGCCGACTTTGTTAAAGTAGCAATCACTGGACCTCGTTGCATCGGGTCAGCCGCTCCCCAGTTAATTGCGATCGGCTTAGGACCAGAACGACTGGGATGAGAAGTGAGAACAATATGCCGAGAAACGCTGTTTTGTTTTGGCACAGTCATTGTGATTTATTTTTTGTTATCTTTTTATCAACTATTATTTCCTACGGATTTGTCAACTGCCAAGACACCCTTTTCACTTTTATAAAGTTTGTGCTAAGGAATTGATATTTTGCGTAAACGCACTAACAGTATTACTGAGTACAACAAATAGCATGATAAGTGCCTAAATTACAATTGTCCTAATTTAAAGATGCCTTTAAATGTGACTTAATTGAATAGTTTTGTGCGAAATTACTAATATACAATCCTAAACCTCAAATTCATGGATTCTTTATCAATCAATTCCTTACTTGAAGATTTGAAAAATCCTGACGAAACAGTGCGCGAACACGCAACTAGGAAACTTTGGCGCATCTGGTTCAAGCAAAAGGGAATTTATGGGCTAGAAACCATTGACCGCAGTCAAAAGTTACTAGACGCTGGGGAACTAGACGAAGCCGAAACACTGCTGAACCAACTGATCAAAGAACAACCAGATTTTGCTGAAGCTTGGAATCGTCGCGCTTTTCTCTATTACAGCAGCCGCAAATATTATAAGTCGCTAGCAGATTGTCAGAAAGTTGTGGAAATAATACCAGTACATTTTGGCGCACTTCACGGTATGGGCTTGTGTTACGCTGCACTTGGCGAGTACGGTCAAGCAATCAAAGCTTTTCAACGCGCTTTAGAAATTCAACCATATTCGTTGGTAAACCAAAAGTTAATTTTAGAATGTACATTGCGAATCAGCTAAAAATTTAGGCACTTTAATTTTTCTTTTTCAGTGCCTTATATAACTTTATATTAAATAAATGGCATGAAAGCGCCGATAAAGAAGAAGTTAGGAGTCAGGAGTCAGTAGTCAGAATTCAGGAGTTACGAGTCAGGAGTCAGAAGTTAGGAGTTAGGAGTTAGGAGTTAAAATGTAATGCTTGTTGGATTTTACACTGCTACTCAGGGTGAAGATCGCCTTCAAAGGCAAACATGCAAAAATACCATTTATACAGTCCGTACTGCTTCCCACGAAATGCAATTCTGACTCCTGACTCCTACCTTTTGACTCCTGACTTCTAGCTCCTTAATTCTTTCTTGATAAACACAGTTGATTTTTATCTGTGGTTTATATTCTATTAATTTGTAACTATGACAACAAAATCATTCGATTTAGATAGCCTAATTAATACTCTTGGAAGTATAGAAACTATCACAAAGCCTTCTGAAGTTGCGAAATTATCCCAGGATTATCACACCTTTAGCCCTATTCTCGTGCCCAAACTGGCAGGAAAAGTTGGGGATTTAGTCGTGCGTCCGATAAATGAAGCAGAAGTGTTAAAAGTTGCCGCTGCTTGCGTTAAATACCGCGTGCCGATGACAGTGCGGGGTGCAGGTACGGGAAATTATGGACAATGCGTACCTCTACACGGTGGGGTAATTGTCGATATGACGAAGATGCAAGAGATTCTTTGGGTAAAACCGGGAGTAGCAAGAGTTGAAGCTGGGGTAAAGTTAGCAGCGTTGGATAAAAAAGCCCATGATATCGGGTGGGAAATGCGGATGACTCCCTCAACTTACCGCACCGCAACAATTGGCGGATTTATTGCTGGTGGTAGTGGGGGGATTGGTTCGATACAATATGGATTGTTAGGCGATCGCGGTAATGTTTTAGCTTTAAAAGTCGTTACATTAGAAAATGAACCGCGTCTGATTGAATTACGCGGTCATGATGTGCAAAAAGTCAATCATGCTTGGGGTATTAATGGCATCATCACCGAATTAGAAATGCCATTAGGACCAGCTTATCCTTGGGCAGAGTTGATTGTCACCTTTGATGACTTTATGACAACGGCAAAATTTGGGCAAGCCTTAGCCAATGCCGACGGCATAATTAAGAAAGAAATAGCTATCTTTGCATCACCCATTCCTCAATATTTTACTGCTTTGCGGCAATACATTCCTGATGGTAGTCATGCAGCTTTATTGATAATTGCCGAACCCAACTTAGAATCATTGTCTGGATTGTTACAGCAATACAACGGCAAAATTACTTATACTAAACCAGCATCCGAAGCCGGAAAACATATCAATTTAGGAGAATTTACTTGGAATCACACCACCTTACACGCTAGAAGTGAAGATAGTTCTATTACATACTTGCAAAGCATCTTCCCAAATGATAACTTGCAAACAATCGAACATATGTATCATCACTTTGGAGATGAGGTGATGATGCACTTAGAATTTATTCGCGCTAATGGTGCTGTAACGAATCCAGGTTTGCAGTTGGTGCGGTTTACCAGCGAAGAGCGCCTCAATGAGATTATACGCTATCACGAAGAGAAAGGCGTATTTATTGCTAATCCCCATTCATATTTTATAGAAGAAGGTTGGAGAAGAGCGATCGCTCCCGAACATCTAAAATTTAAGCAAATGGTCGATCCCTATAATTTGATGAATCCTGGTAAAAGCAAGCTTATATCAACCTAATCTCACATTTTATGGAGAATTAACTATGAGTGCCTTAACTTTACAGTTACCCCCAAATCTGAAATTTACAGATGAACAATTTGAACAAGTTGTTCTTTTTAATAAAGAATTACGACTCGAATTAACGCAATATGGGGAATTAGTTATTATGTCACCCACTGGGGGAGAAACGGGAAGCCGTAACTTTGATTTATTAGGTCAAATATGGTTTTGGAGTCGTCAAAATAATCTCGGAAAAGCTTTTGATTCTTCCACAGGTTTTAAACTTCCAAATGGTGCAACTCGTTCCCCCGATGCGTCTTGGGTAAAGATGGAAAGATGGGATGCACTCACTTCAAGTCAACGAAAGAAGTTTTTACCTTTGTGTCCTGATTTTGTAGTGGAATTGGTATCTGAAAGTGATGATTTAGAAGATACTCAAGCAAAAATGCAGGAATATATAGAAAATGGTTTGCGCTTAGGTTGGTTGATTAATCCTAAAAAGAAACAAGTAGAAATTTATCGACCTTTTGTAGAAGTAGAAGTTTTACAATCTCCTACTAGTTTATCTGGTGAAGATGTTCTTCCTGGTTTTGTGTTAGATTTACAATTAATTTTTGGCATTGCATAATCGCCGAATAAATCGTAGAGACGTTCCGGTGGAACGTCTCTACAATACGTCGAATCATCACGTTAATATGCAACGCCAATAATACAAGCGTGCTTAACAGCATGACAAACCATCTTTACGCATTGTATGCTTGTAGTATTACAATAATACAAGCGGATTGCATAAGAGCATGATTGAAATTGACGGTTCATATGGAGAGGGAGGTGGACAAGTTCTCCGCACTTCCTTGAGTCTCGCTGCCATCACTGGTGAACCCATACGCATTTACAACATTCGCGCTGGACGCAAGAAACCGGGGTTAGCAGCACAACACCTAACATCAGTTCGCGCTGCTGCGGCAATTTGTCATGCCAAACTGCGGGGTGATGCTTTCGGTTCAATGATGCTAGAATTCACTCCCGGTAGTTGCGTGCAAGCGGGAAATTACACCTTTGATGTCAGCGAAGCACGAGAAGGTGGTTCTGCGGGTGCTGTTACTTTAGTATTGCAGACTATACTTTTACCTTTGGCGCTAGCTGATGGTGATTCCCAAGTAACGCTACGAGGTGGAACTCACGTTGCTTTTAGCCCTTCAACGACGTACATTGAGCAAGTCTATCTGCCAATGTTACAGCAAATGGGCGTGGAAGCTCAAGTAAAGCTTGGCGTTTGGGGATGGTATCCTCAAGGTGGGGGAGAGCTGCAATTGCACGTCAGTGGTGGTAAAAAACCCACTGGTATCAACTTGCTAGAACGCGGTGACTTACAACAAGTGCGGGGACTAGCGGTGGTAACAGAATTATCCGCCAACATTCCCCAAAGAATGGCAAATCGTGCTGAAAATTTATTGCAAGAAGCCAAATTAAAAGTTGCTGTGCAAGCATTGCGAGAAAAGGGTATTGCACCAGGTGCGGGTTTGTTTCTCACCGCTAAATATAAAAATAGTTTGGCTGGGTTTGCTGGGTTGGGAGAGAAGCGGTTATCATCAGAAAAAGTTGCCGAAATCGCTTGTCAGGAACTGCTGAAGTTTCATCAAACAAGCGCACCTATAGATGAACATTTGGCGGATCAGTTATTGTTACCGGCTGCTTTAGCTAGCGAGAAAAGTGAGTATCGGGTAGCTGAGGTAAGTCTGCATTTGACGACAAATGCGGCGATAATTGAGCAGTTTGGATTGGCGCGGGTAATGGTGGATGATGTGGAGAATATAGTAGTAGTGGAACCTTTGGCTAAGGGATGAGATTAGAGACTAAACACTGTTTTAAGAGTCTTGATTTTGGCAGTATCAATGTCACATTCAAGTTTAGAGATAGGATTTAAGCTTTTCCACTTGCCTTTACTAGCTGTAAACAAAATAGTGGCTATACTTTCTGCATCAAGTTTTTCAAATCCATCTATTTTATATGGCGACATGCAAAATCTACCTTATCGCCACCCCTACTACCTGTCTTAAACTCTGGGCGTTGCTCTTGATGATTGAATCCAAGAGCCTGTAGCAGCGGCTCGACAAATCTATGACTAATTACATGCTCTGTACTCTCATTAAGCGAAATATTGTCTAAAATATCGCTCCAATTTATATTTGGCATTACCGAATACCTAAGCAAATTAAAAATCAGTTTGCTTACCAATGTAATCACGGTTTTTAGTGAATTAGCATCGGCAAAAATACGGATAGAATCACTTAATTTGACGTGAGTTCGACGGTTGGAAAACGCCAAAAAGCTTGCTAGATATGAAACATGAGAAACTGAGCAGGTATTGCGATCGCTAAGATTGATTGAGAATGAGTAAAAAAGGCACAAAAAAACGCCGAGACTAAAAATATCTAAGAAAAATGAGGGTCTCGGCTATGTCTACCATTGTATCTCGCCTCGATATCGAACAAATCTTCTGTGACGTAGATGATTTTTGTAACCAGTGGGAGAACTTGTGGCAACAAGTACCACAGTTACCATCCACAAAGGGAGAGTGTCGCAGTTACTCAAGAATGCATTTATCAGAAGTGATGACAATCGGGCATTGCATTTCATGGTAGTGGTTATAAGACTTTCAAGGCAGAAGCTTATCAAAATTTGGGCGTTGCTTGGTTGAAACTAGGCAATCTACAAGATAGTTTATCCGAAGAGTGGCAAAGCGATCGTCCTTCATGAGAAGTATAACCCTGAGGAGGCAAAGAAATTACGTTACCTTTTACGTGAGATGAAGTTGATTTAGTTCGCAGTCAGGACTTCAGTCCTTAATTTAAGCCTGAAAACGCTGACTACGAAATCTTTACCAGTTCTGCAATCAAAGCAATTAATTCATCTGCCACAACTGGTTTAGCAACATGTTTGGTAAAACCTGCTGCTAATACCTGCTGCTTGTCAGTCTCACCAGCATAAGCAGTCAGAGCAATAGCGGGAATATTCCCACCTTGTTCTGGTGACATAGTTCTGATTTGACGAATAAAGCTATAACCATCCATTTCTGGCATACCGATGTCACATAACAAGATATTTGGTTGAGACTTAGTAAAATTAGATAATGCTTCTAGTGCTGATGCTGCTGCTGTCACGATTGCCCCAGATTCTCGTAGCAATATGCAGAGAAACTCGCGGGAATCATCATCATCCTCGACAATAAAAATTTTCACCCCGACTAAATTCGGTAGAGTTGAAGACTTAGTTGACCTATTTTCAGGCAACAAAAGCGAAGCTGGAACCAAAGGTAATTTCACCCTAAACGTTGTACCTTTATCTTCTCCCGGACTCTCTACCGTTACACTCCCCCCATGCAACTCTACCAGATTACGCACGATCGCCAATCCCAACCCCAGCCCGCCAAACTGTCTGGTTGTGCTGCTATCCGCTTGTTGGAAGTATTCAAATACATGGGGCAGAAAATCAGGGCTAATACCCTTACCAGTGTCGCGGACGTTAATTTCGACACAAGAACTATCCTGCCTTAAAGAAACTTCTACCTGTCCACCAGAGGGTGTGAACTTGACAGCGTTAGAGAGCAGATTTCCGATAACTTGGTGGAGACGATTAAAATCACCGCAAACAAAATTTACATTCGGGTCAATTTGAAGCTGAATTTGGATAGCTTTAGCTTCTGCTGCCCAGCGCACTGTTTCTAGTGCTGCTGCAATTACGGCTGCTAAGTCTACAGAACTAATTTCTAGAATCAGTTTATTGCGGAGAATCCGGGAGACATCGAGTAAGTCATCAATCAGTTGAATCTGCAATTTGGCATTGCGTTCGATGGTACTGAGTGCCTTAGCAGTGGTAGCGCTATCAAAAGAGCGACCTTGCAGCAGCTTTGCCCAGCCGAGGATGGGGTTGAGGGGTGTGCGGAGTTCGTGGGAGAGAATGGCAAGAAACTGGTCTTTGACGCGGTTGGCAGTTTCAGCTTGTTGACGCGCAAATTGTTCGCGAGCATATAGCGCTTCTCGTTCTTGCTCGGCTCGCTTGCGTTCGGTAATTTCTTGGACAATCATGTTGATACTTGCTACTTGGGGATCGGCACCTTGCAAGGGATAGTAACTAAGAAGCCATGACCGCTCAATGCCAGGTTGGGCTGGAGTCTCACCCTGGACTTCAAGATTGAGAACCGGTAATCTCGTGGCAATTATCTCCTCAAAGACTGGCTTTTGCACCTCTGCTAACTCTGGCAACACCTCCTGTACAGTTCGTCCCAGATGTTCTGATTCTGGAATGCCATTAATTTGGGCTAGCTGCTTGTTGACACGAATATATCGAAAATTGGTATCTAACATACACAGCCCAATGGGGGCATTAGTATAAATAGCTTCAATCTCTGTCAGTTGTTGCCGGATGGTTTCTTGGCTTTGACGTAGTGCTGCTTCTGTATGCTGACGTTCTACAATTTCCTGCTGTAATTGTGCGTTAGTCTGAATAAGTTCATTGCTACGCAGCGCTACCAACTGTTCGAGATTATCCTGATATTTTCTTAGCTCCTGCTCCACCCGCAAACGTTCTTTTATTTGTATTTGCAGTTGTTGATTGGCTTGCTCTAGTTGCGCTGGACTTGGAAGCGCTAAGGCTTGCGGCACTAGGGGGACTAGTTGTAAGGCGGTAAATACAGATACCATTGCCGTAACCGCTTTGATTGCTCCTGATAACCAATAAGTAGGATACCACAGCGTCCAAATTTCCATCAAGTGCGTCGTGCCACAAGCGATGATGAAGGCAGCAAACAACA
>JBPCQW010000127.1:0-4278 GCA_050997715.1 Hassallia sp. | reverse complement strand
CGGGGGTGAATTTTAACGGCGGGAAGAAAGATGATTTTAGAAAGCTTCGAGCAGGTTCTAACATATCACGAGTCGGACCGCTGCCGGGAGCGCCGACACCGGGAAGCCAGAGACAATCTTCTAAACCAGTTTGAATTTGCCATTCACAAGCATATGATGCCATTTTAACCGGATCGATGCCTTCGCCGATAAGCGCAGACATGTAACTGAATACTTCACTACCATCAGGCGATCGCCACCAAAAAGCCCCATAATCAAACTTAGTCGTATCATTCCAGCGCAACTTCTGAGTCACAAAAAACTCAATTCCCGCCAAAGCGAAAAACTGCGGTAAAGTTGCACAGAAACCAAAAGTATCCGGAACCCATACTATAGTCGAAACCTTGCCGAATTTTTCTAACACATAGCGCTGACCATATAGTAATTGACGAGCGATCGCTTCACCACCAATCAAATTAAGTTCCGGTTCAACCCAAAACCCCCCCAAAACCTCCCAACGTCCAGCCGCTACAGCATGACGAATCTTCGCAAACAAATCAGGACGATGTTCTTCAACCCAAGCATAAAGCGCTGGAGTCGAATGACAGAAAATCAACTCCGGAAAATCCTCTTGCAACTTCAAAACCGACTCAAAAGTACTTTGTGCAGCCTGCCAAGTTTCACTCACCCGCCATAACCATGCTAAATCAAGGTGAGCATGACCCAACAGATAGATTTTAGAATTTAGATTTTCGATTTTCGATTCAACAAGACTTTGACGCATCGCCAAAAATCTTCTTTCCAACTCTTCCTCTGCGTCCTCTGCGCCTCTGCGGTTCGTTATCTCTTTTACCACCCCCGCCAACACACCCAACTTATCCGGCGCAAACCTTTCCAAATAACACTGCAACACAGCCAACTCATTAGCCACAAAACCCGGATCTAAACCATTATCAGATTCATAAATTAAAAGCGATCGCATCAAAGCCCCATCACAGTGTACCGGACTTGTCAACCGTACAACAACAAGAAACTCCTCCCCCGGCATCACCTCACGAGTAAGTAACACCCTCAGCGAACAATCAAACAAATCACCCTCAACCGCCAACTCACCATTCACATAAACCTTAGCAGAATCCGCCCACCAAGTCAGCGCCAACCGCAAACACAAACCAGTCAAAGGATAGCCTTGTAAATTCTGAGGAACTATTAATTTTTGCGCCAACCATAGCACTTTTCGTCCCCCAATCCAAGCAACATGTCCTTTCTCATTCACTTCCACAGGTGTCCAAACAGACAATTGAGATGCCGTAATCTCCGCAATAGCAAAATCAGCTTCGCTACATAGCCAAGTGGACTGAACATTCACTTGACAACAAGAGCGCAATCGCTCAATTGCTTCCACAATTAATTTAGTATCAGATGGGAGTAGAGGGGTCATATTTTCGCTAAGATGATGGCAATTACTATAATTAACAGCTTGTCGTTTTTATTGTTTGACGCAAGTCCAATAAATAACAAAGCGCTCAATAAAAGTTCATCACTATGCCTTCTGCTTCCTCCAATCGTTATCAAAGCAGACTATTTAACTTTGTCCACCAGCAATCGCGGCATTTAGGCGATCGCTTGGATAGCACTTTTCGCCATTTGCAAGTCGCTACAAAATGGTCATTACAAGCACTGCTTTATCCAGTAGTTTTACTGGTGCAAAAAGCAGTTGAATCAGCTGGTAAACAACTGCACGCCCAAGCGCCGCAAAACAGGTTACAGTTACAAACAAATAATACTCCTTCTCAACGGGAAACTCCCCCAGCCGCTGATACCCCGATTCAACGAGTGCTAGAAGCAGTATCAGAAGTAGAAGACAAGGAGACAAGGAGACTCCTTGGAGACACGGAGAATGGAAATAAAAGCTTCTTGGGGTTTTGGTGGTTCAAATTTTTTCCAAATCAACCCAGCACATCTAGTCTGACTTCCCCCTCAACAGTTACAAACACTCCCAAGCGTCATCTAACGACAGTGCAGGGAATAGCCACCCACTTGGAAAATGGCAATTTGGTACTTGTCACCGCCGAGAATGAAATTCTCGACATTCTAACACGCCAGCAGCAAGAAAAATTACAAGATAGAATTATTGGCGAAGTAGCAGATTACTGGCATTATTGGCGGTTGGCTACAGAAAAACAAGAAACAGAAGTATTACCAGAAATTGAGCGTTTGTTGACAAAGTTAACAGGTAATGCTGACAAAACGCCTGCGCTACCCGAAGGGATGCAAACACAAGCTTTAGTTAAGTCTGAGGAAGTACTAGCATTTCTCGACGCATCTATGGCGAAGTTAGAATCAAACGCTTTAACCCCCCTGTCTCGTGCCACACTAACTGTACAACAACGCAGCCTGGGAATTATCAAAGTTGCCCAAACTCAGTTAAATATATTTATTTACGGGAAAGAATTAACAGTTCCTGGTGAAGATATTCAAAGCGATCGCTTTAATTTGAAAGCGATAATCGAAGCTGCGGTAAATTACTTTTTTGGACAACGTAGCGAGAAAAAACTCGACGCATCCCCACCAGCAAGTAAGGTTTCTCAAGCTTTACCTATTAGCCATCAGTCGGCAAACCAAGATTTAGTCGCAGTTACTGGTGAAGAGATTCAAAGCGATCGCTTGCGAATTCAGGCAATAATTGAAGCTGCGGTAAATTACTTTTTTGGACAACGCACTGGTAAAAAACTCCATGCATCTCCACTGGTATCTGTTAGCCATCAGTTGCCAAACCAGAACTTAATGGCAGATCCTTGGCTGAGTTGGGGTGATTTGTTTACCGATTTTGAACCGATTGACCAACAAGTTCCACAAACAACAAATCCGGCTTTACCTACCAGTCAATCACCAGGGTATCTACAAAACTGGCTTAATCGTTACCAAAATATCCCTAACATACCAGCTTCAAAATTGGTAAAATGCCAAAAACCAACTACCGATTTAACTCGACCTGAAAAAACATCTGGAAAAGTCGCGACTAGAAAATCAACTGAATCGAAACTTTCCCAGGTTCAAAGTAACAAAGGGGAAATTTCTCAAAAGCAGCGTTTTCAAACAACTGAAATTGAGGCTAAACCCGATTGGATAGAAACTAAAGCAACATCAATCGGGTATGAAAAGCATCCTTTAGAGAGAATTTTAGCATGGCTTGATGCTGCGTTGCTTTGGTTAGAAGAAAAATTTGTGAGACTTTTTCAGTCGTTGCAGCAGTTTTGGCTAGGGAAATAGGTTATTTAGATTCTACTTTGAGCGCTGAGGCGATAGAACCGGAAATTCAATACGAAACTGATTGACAACCCGATCTAAACCTACCGAATGAGCAGCTTTGAAAAGTAAACGATCGCCTTCTGTAACAAACTCTTTCAATCGAGCAACTAAATCGGCATGAGTTGTAAAGCATTCGGATGGAATACCTTTTGCGCTAAGTGCGTATTCTTGGGCATCTTGTCCGTCAACCAACACCAGCAAACCGTCTAAATTCAACTTTCGCACCATTTCTCCCACCGAGGAGTGTAATTGTGGCGATCGCTCTCCTAATTCTTTCATCGCACCCAATACGGCAATCTTCCGTTTTCCGGGTGTATCTGCTAATAATTGCAGTGCTGCCATCATAGCTTCTGGTGCAGCATTGTATGTTTCATCTAATATTACCACATCATTGGGCAAAGCAAAACGTTGCGATCGCCCGGAAGGCATATCAACCACAACACCAGCTTTCAAGCACGACCAATCAATACCTACAACCTGGGCTACCCCCAAAGCCGCCATGAAATTAGTCGCATTGTGACGACCGGGTAAAGGTAAAGGAAGTTCCATCCCCCCCACTTTCACAGTCTGATTATCAATTAAAAGCCCGTGGATATCACCTCCAGACAAGCCATAAGTCAAAGTTTCACCTTGCCAAAATTTCGCTGCCGTTGCCATTAATAACGGGTTATCGTGATTGAGAATTGCCACACCAGATGACGGCATTTGCGCTAATAACTCACATTTTGCCTCAGCGATCGCTTCCGTGGAACCAAGTAACTCAATATGTGCCGTTCCCACATTGGTAATTACAGCGATAGTTGGACGGGCAATTTCTGTGAGTTCGGCAATTTGTCCTTTACCCCGCATCGCCATTTCAATTACGGCATAATCATGTTCTGAACTTAATTCTAGAAGAGTTTTCGGAACACCGATTTCATTATTGTAATTTCCATAAGTTTTGTGAACTCTTCCACGGGTTCCTAAAACAGCAGCGATGAGTTCCTT
>JBPCQW010000091.1:0-3222 GCA_050997715.1 Hassallia sp. | reverse complement strand
CAAATACAACAAATGGGTTCCCAAATACAATAAATGGGTTCCCAAATACGATAAATAGACATCTCCATAAATTAATTATGCGTTGCCCGAAACCCTTGTAGAGAGGTAGCAGTGCTACGTCTTTACCTCTTTTCTGGAGATGTTCAATGGGTTCTATATATATATTGAGGGAGACGTTCCATCGGAACGTCTTTACGACGGTTGCGGTGTTAACTTTTAATTCCCAAGCGATCGCCAAAATATTCACAATACAATTCACACAAAGGCATCACCTCGTTCCCCTGAAACTTCACTAACCCCATACTGCGAAGTTTAAACCCTTCTGCTGTCCCCACATCCACAGGACAATCTAGCGACAGCACCCGCTTGAATGCAGCTAGTAATTGAGCATTATCTTGCAAATTCAGCAAATGACGGCGCAAATGGTCGCTGTAGGGTCCTTCCTCAGTCGGTGCGATTTGCTGAAGTTTCTCCAGCGTCATCCTTCCCCGTGCAATTTGATATAAAGCAACCCGCGTTAAGTAAGGATGACCACCGACAAGCGTCATCAATTGCTTAACCTGTTCTTGAGTCCAATTCAGTCCGTGCCGTTGCGTTAGTTCTTGTACCTGCTCTTGACTCAAGTCTGGCAATTCAATCGGCAATCCGACATTAAAAGGCGATTGATTGATATTCAGCGGGATGTAAACTTCTTGAGAATGCACAATTATCAACCTGAGCTTTTTCCAAACAGGATCGTTTTTTGCCCGTTCATGCCAAGCTCGTAATAGCCCAAAAAAATCGTTAGCGATCGCCGGATGCATGAAAACCTCATCGACTTCATCCAAACCCAAAGCCACCGGGGTATCAATAGAAGGTAATAAATACCTCTCAAAGTAATTTGTACATTTATTCTTACTACCCAAAACACCTTTCCAATGTTCCTCCAGTTTCTCTGGCAATAAGAGCGCGTCGGTAATACTTGCAGCAAACCACTGTAAGAAAAGCTCTAAATTACCGAGCAATTCTCTATCCACGGACTGAAAGTCTACAAAAGCAGTTTTATAGCTTTCTTTGCTTGCGTGGTCGAGGATTCGCTTCATTAACGAGCTTTTACCCATCTGCCGAGGAGCTTTAACGCGAATCAGCGCACCCGGTTTCAGAATAGCTTCATAACAATCTGTTTCAATCGGCGGGCGATCGATATAATAGGCAGAATCTAAAGGTATTTGCCCTTCTGGTTGTTCTAGGGGAGATGTCAGCTTATATATAATCTCTTCTGGCTTACGTTTTGGCACTCGAACAGCTTCCCGACTTTCAGGTATATGCGGAATTTCATCTTCTTGGGGCACTCGCACAGCTTCTCGATTTGAAGGTGAATTTTCCACCTCATCTTGCTTCGGCTGTTGCTGTGGAGTAGCTTTTGCATTCTTTTTGCTTTTGAGTACTGGGGTAGAAGATTCGGGAATGCCTTCTAAATCAATGTTCAGACAACCAAATTTATAAGCATCCTCATAGGATCTATCAGCACCAAGGGCATCATAAAACCCCACAGCAAACTCAATTGCTGCGCGATCGCCTATTGCTCGATTCATCCCAATCACGTAATCAACGTGTTGGTAAATCGCTTCCGCTTGTGCCTCACTATAGCAAGCATTTAACAAGACACATTCTATACTGTCAAATAACTCAAATAGCCCCGCTAGTGTCTTAGTTTTTACTAGCTGCATTTGTCCTGAGTTATTCTCCAAAGCTAAACCTTCACTCCCCGCTCCATGCCCAGAAAAGTGGACAATCTCCGGCTTGTGATCCAATAAAGCACGCCGCAAATCGCTAGATCGCACAGCCCATTTGCAGATGATTTCAAATCGATCTCGGCTTCTGGAGCGTTCCATCCCTGCCTGAATTTCGCGTACTTCCTCATCCAGACGCAGCTTATTTGTATTCGTGGGATTCGCTGACAAAATCAGAATTTTCTTCACGATGCTATCATCTTATGAACACGGGCTTTCCATCTAGATGCAGTTTACTACACCCTACTTGCGGTGAATTACTGATAGCACATTACTTAAATTTTAAAAGTTGAACTTTATCAACTTTTATTTCGAGTATATTTACTACAAAATAACTTTTGCTCTTAGTAGAAACACGTAGTCACCACGAAGAGTGCTGTCAAAAGGCACTATTAAACAAATTTGATAAGCTACGAGATTCCCGACTTCTTTAGGACTTACGCAAAAAGACCAAAAAACGAACCGCCAAGTACGCCAAGTACGCCTTCGCGCAGCGTCTCGCAGAGAAGGAATAAGAGTTTAAGAGAGTTTTTGCGTAAGTCCTATTCTTGAAAAAGTCGGGAATCTGACCACTATTGAAGCTGATCTAACCACTCGACAATCTGCGGATTTACCAAAGAAGGCACTTCATCGTGGGGACAATGACCGGCGTTAGGAATGGGAACGATTTTGATTTCTTTGCCATTCTTAGATGCTTCCTCGTAAATCTTTGCCCCGGTGATTGGTGTCCAAGGATCATCTGCACCCCAAATTACCAACAAGGGATGCTTGACTTTCGGCAACAGTTCCGCCGGTTCGGGACCCGGAGGTGCAGTGAGGATAGAAGCGAAAACTTGCTGCGCTCCCGGTTCGCAAGAGGGAGCGTAAAGTAAATCGACTAATTCATCAGTGACGGCTTGGCGATCGCGATAAACTTGATATAATGTCCGGCGAATTTGCTCCTTTTGACGGATGCGATTAAAAACAAATTTGCCTGTAATTGGATGACCCACTAATCTGTTAAACGTTGACATGACAATGCGTAGCGGTGGGTTCAATTCATGAGAACGATGACTCAAACCACCCGCACAATTAATCAAAACACCACCAGCAACAATTTCCGGATGTTCCGCTACCACCATCAAGCTTAAAAGTGCGCCGATAGAGTTACCGATAAATACCGCAGGTTCGTTAATATGTGCTGTGCAAAAATCCTTAACTAATTCCACCCATACTTCTAAGCTGTAATTCAACGGGGGCTTATCAGAACCACCAAAACCCAACAAATCAATCGCAAATACTTGATACCCTGCTGCTGCTAAAACCGGGATATTTTTCCGCCAATGTCCAATCGAAGCACCGAAGCCATGAATCAGAACGAGGGGGCGACCTGTACCCATGACGGTATACTGAATTTTATAGTCTTTCCAAGTCCAGAAGAGTTTTTCAAAGGTCGCTGTTGTTGGCTGGT
>JBPCQW010000074.1:0-5486 GCA_050997715.1 Hassallia sp. | reverse complement strand
CAATTTGATCAACAACTCTATGGATTTAATATAGACAATTGACCCTCTGTTGTCGTCCACTCTGGGTTGACATTTTTATACAATCGAGTGATGGATGAACCTGTGCATCTCGCAGTGGAAGGTTGTCTCCGACTAAAGTTGAAGTCTAAAGGGAAAAAGGCAAAGGTTCACTTTCTTTTCCCCCACTTACAAACTGACAATCCCTCGTTTAACTGCAACAATCACAGCTTGAGTGCGATCGCTCACTCCCAATTTACTTAAAATTCGATTAACGTGAGATTTGACGGTGCTTTCACCGATACTCAAAGTACTGCTAATTTCTAAATTACTCATTCCTTGCGCCATTAAACGGAGTACATCTAGTTCTCGCTCACTCAGTTCTGGATTGCTCATCCTCTGCACCAATTTTGCCCCTACTTCGGGTGGAATATACTGCTGACCGCGATGAATTGTGCGAATGGCACTCAGAAGTTCGTTGGGTTTAGCATCTTTGAGCAAATATCCTTTAGCACCTGCCTGTAAACCACGATAAATATCTTCATCACCCTCTTAGGTAGTTAGCACAACAATTCGAGCAGCTTTAAATTCAGCACAAATCGCACTAATGGTTTCAACTCCTGCCATCTGCGGCATTCGTAAATCCATTAGCGTTACATCTGGTTGGTATTCACGAAAGAGCGCGATCGCCTGTTGTCCATCTTCTGCTTGAGCAATCACCGTCATCTCTGGGTCACGGTTAATGATGGTTGTCAATCCTTGCCTGACAATGGAATGATCGTCAACAATCAGAACCCGAATAGTCGTTGATTGGCTCATAATTATTAAGAATTAGAAATTGAGCTACTACAGGTTGCGTTTGTAACTAGTGCATTTTTAATATTCTCATTCTCGATTGACAATGACAACAATTTCTGTTCCTTGCCCAGGTTGGCTCTGAATTGTCAGTTGTGCTCCAATGTGTTCTGCACGCTCGCTCATTCCCAGCAATCCAAATCCACCAACAGGTGGGATGCTACCAACCCCAAAACCCCGTCCATCGTCTTTAACGCGCAAAATACATTGTGTATTTTCATATACCAACTCAACACGAATTTCGGCAGCAGCAGCGTATTTTATGGCATTGGTTAATGCTTCCTGTCCAATCCGTAGTAAGTTATTCTCAATCTCGGCAGGCATTGAATAGGCTGTACCTTTAATTTCGTAGATCACAGATGTATCGGCAGCGGCTCTCATCTGAGTCACCAGATGATAAAGGGCGCTATGCAAGCTGCCATCTTCTAATAGCTGGGGGCGCAGTGCTGCCACTGATCGACGCGCCTCGGCAAGCCCAGTTCGTGCCAAATCCTCCACCATTTCAAGGTGTGCCTGTGTCGCTTCTAAATCATCCGTTAGCACTTGTGTCGCTGCTCCTACATTTAGCAGAATGCCAGTTAAGGCTTGTGCTAGAGTGTCGTGAATTTCTCGCGCCATGCGGTTGCGTTCTTCCAGAATTGAGGCGGCTTCGGCACGTTTGCGTTCACGTAGTGCAGCGTTTCGCTGTTCGCTAATGTCGGTAATGAGACTGTAGAAGCCTCTGACTTGAGCATCGCGATCGAAATCGGGGAGCAAGGTAGCGCTGATGCACCTTTTACCAAGCGAAAAAGGAATTTCTGCTTCCAGGGTTACAGTTTGCCCTTCAAACACTTGATTGATATACCGCTCAAACCGTTGATAAATCGTCTCACCCATGAGATCATGAACAGACTTGCCCAAAATCTCATCTCGACTAAGGTTAAACCAGACTTCATAAGTGCGGTTGACAAACCGATAGCGCTGATTTGCATCCACGTAGCTGATCAAAGCAGGCAGAGCGTCGGTGATTAGTCGTAATTCCTGTTCTCGCTCGCGCAGTGCAGTTTCGCTTTTCTGTAAAGCTGCCGTTCGTTCTGCGACCTGTTGCTCTAAGGTGCGGTTGTAATTCGCTAAGAGGTGTTCTGCTTGCTTGCGCTTTGTGATATCTTCAAAGGCTGCGATCGCATAAGCCACTTTGCCCTGTTCGTCAAAGACTGGAGTCCCCCATACCTCAACTGGAATGGTGGCGTTATTTTGGCGAATTTCTATGTCGTCAACAGTGGTGCGTTCGCCGTTTAACGCTCGGATGACTGGCAGTTTTTCAGTAGGGTAGATTTGATCTGTTCCCACCTGATAAAATTGATAAACCTCTGCAATTTGATCCGGTGGCACGGCAGGGTCAATCCCTTTGCCCATTAACTCAATTCCCCGTTGATTAGCGTAGTAAGGGCGACCAGTCGCATCGACTATACCAATTCCTACCGGAATCGCTTCTAGAAATTGAGTCATCTGACTTTCGCTAGCTCGTAGCTTTGAGTAGAGTTTTGCATTTTCGATCGCAATTGCTGCCTGGGTTGATAATAGATGCAGAACTTGCGATCGCTCTGGTGTAAATGCCCCGGTTGCTAATTGATTTTCCAGATACAATACACCGACGAGCTTACTTTGATTCAGCAGTGGCAAACAGAGAAGTGATTGAGTTTGGTTGTGCTGAATGTATAGCTCATTGGTGAAATTACCTTCACGAGTTGCATTATTTAAGACGACAGATTCATGAGTCCGGATCACATATTGAATAATTGATTCAGGTAAGCGATTTACCGTTGGAATGGATTGCAGCACTTGCGTAGCACAGGTATTTTCACCCTCATTGAGTTCACAAGAAGCTTCAATCACCCATTTTCCTGAGTTTTCCAAAATTAGAAATCCTGTTTGTGCGCCAGCATTTTCGATTAATATTTCCATTAAGGAACTGAGTAACTTATCCAGTTCAATTTCACTAGAAATCGCCTGTGCCGCTTTCATCACCGCCGCTAAGTCGAAAGCGATGGGTGAGTGATTAGAGGTGGTTCCAGAAGTGGTACGGATTAACGTATGAGCTACGTCCGATGAGTGAGAAAATAGCTGCGGATAGCGAGTTTCTAAATTTTTGACTTTCGCAGTTGCTCCCCATCGTTCATAGCAGTAGTGTGACTCTTTCATGTAGGTTTGGGCAATTTTTTCCCGCCCTCGCGCCAGATAATGTTTAGCAGCTAATTCATAAGCTAAGGCTTCTTCTTGAAGATATTCGTTGTTTCTAGCACCTTGAATAGCTTGTTCATACAATTCTTCTGCTTCAAAAAATCTACCTAAGACTCGTGCTTTTTCAGCTTCAACTAAATCATATTTGTGTTGCACATTCATTGAAGCGGAATATGCCCATCTCTGCCTCTTTTCCTGGTTGCTATTTACTTTGAGCAGCAGATGCTCTCTTTCTGAGAAAGAAATAGAGGGATATAATTGCATCTGAGCTAAAGAGTCATAGAAATAGAATACAGATGTTGAAAAAGTTCCTCCTACTCCATCTAAATAAAGTTCAGCTTGAGAAGCATACTCTACTGCTAGTAAAACATCTTCAAATAAATAATTTAAAATAAGCTTGTCTAGATACAGATAATAAAGGTGAGTTCTATCATTTGCTTCAAGATGAATTGGCAGAAATTGATCTCCATTATAATAATTCCCAAGTAATCGACCTGGATTTTCAACTTGTTCTAGCAAGTTAAATATAACTTGCCGCAATCTACGGAAAAAAATTAAAAGGTTATCCTGTTTAAACTGAGCTAAAACATCGCTGTAGATCCCGATCGCCGATATAACCTTTGTTAATTCTAAACCAGCAAAATACGAGTACACACAGCTAAAACCCGCCGCATACATGCTAAATTCTATATCTCCAGTTTCTAGCCCAGTCTCATATGCCTCCTGAAGTAAGGGTAAAGTTTGTCTAATATGAGCTTTACAATGCGTGAGATGCGCCGCAACCATCTCTATAACCTTCGGCTTAAGTTTTTTACTATCTAATCGCTCAGTCAAGCTCAATGCCAGTTTGCCAAATTGGTAAGCTCCTTCAAAATCTTGCATTATTCCATTGAGAATGATCCCACCATAAGAAGCATAGGCAAAAGATGAAAAGGAAGTGTTTCCATACTGAACAGATAAATTTATCTGCTCTAACACAATCAGAGGTAGTAGTGAAGGAGCAGCTTGAAAGGCAGATCCAACTAGGCTTGATAAGATTTGCATAGCAGCTAGTTTATCTGGCTCCCTCATTAATGGTAGCTCCAGCAAATCCTCTGTATTTATGGCATTAAAGTAATGTACTTTTTCCTTTAAATGCCTTTGAAAATCAATTTCTGTTGGTGTTTTTGGCAGAGCTATACCAAGCAATTCTAAAACTTCTAAACCAATCTTAATTGCCTCTGTTTGCCTACATTGCACCATACAGGTCTGAATTTTAGTCTCATAGACTTTTATTTTATCCAGAACAGTGTTTGCATGTTTTAGAACAATGAGCGCCCATTGTTCTATTTGTTGAACCTCTCCACCCAGGTATGCCGCTTCTGTTGCTTCCTCGTGCAGTGTCAAGGTCAGAGCGTACTGAAACTGCCAACTATCGGCAGGTAGTAATTCTATTCCTATGGTTAAATACTGTAGTGCAGCACTATGAGCTGATGCTTTTTTGGCTTTCTGACCTGCAATTAGGTTTAACCTGGCTATTTTATCGCGCTCCTGTTGATCAGTGACTAAATTACGACCTAAATTAAGGTGATCGACTACCTCAAATAAATTATTTGATATAGTTTCAGGCTCATTGCTTTTCAGCAAGAGATAACCAATTTGTAAGTGAACAGCTTGTAGTTGCTCCTCAGCAATTAGCGCATAAGCTGCTTGTTGCACGCGATCGTGCAAAAACTTATATTCTTGAACTAACAGGTTTTCGTCTAACTCAGATAGGGGTTGAATTAATCCAACTTGGATGGCTGCTAGTAAATCTGGAGAAACCGTTTGGGGCGATTGCTCACAAACGATCGCCAACGTCTCTAAATTAAACTCGGCACCGACACAAGCTGCTAACCGGAGAATTTGCTGTGTACTCTCTGGTAGTTTCTTTAACTTGCGAAGCATCAACTCCACAACATTCTCGGTGATGTTTTGGGATTGAATCTGAGCAATGTTCCACTCCCAGCTTAGATGTTCAGCATCAAAAGTCAATAAATTTTCGTTATACAGCATTCTCAAAAATTCATTGACAAAAAAGGGATTGCCCTCAGTTTTATGCAGCACTAACTCTGCTAAGGGACGAACGGTATCTGCATTTTGATGTAGCGTCTCGGCAATCAACTGACTCAACGGCTCAAGCGTTAAAGGTGCCAAGACAATCTCCTGAAGCACTGCTCCTTGTTTTCGCAGTCTCTCTAGCGTTAGTACCAATGGATGCGTTGGATTTACTTCATTATCTCGATAGGCTCCAATCAAAAATAAGGATTGGGTTTGCTCATCCAGCAGCATCAGCTCGATTACAGCAATTTTCAGGTAAATAGACCACAGTGGTTGAACCAACCGAAGGCATCCTCTTCGGTAATATAGTTTACAGCCTCAGTCATTGCTTGGTC
>JBPCQW010000071.1:0-8461 GCA_050997715.1 Hassallia sp. | reverse complement strand
TTTCGTTAATTTTTCCCCTTTTTTTAGCATTAGAATTAATTGCCCTTGTTGCTGATATAGTGTAGATATTAAAATTACTATAAAGGTTGCGAATAAACTCGCAATCTGAATTAGATAGCATAACCATTACATCACGTTCTGATAATTTAACAAATATATCTCTTAGTTGAATTTGCTGATTTTCTTCAAAAGAATAATTAGTGTAAGATGTAAAATAGCTAGTTTTACTTATGGGATAGTATGGCGGATCAAAATAAACGAAATCATCACTATTAGTTGCATGATTGAGTATTTCTGTAAAATTAGCCTGTTTAATTTCGGCTTGATAAAGTGCTTCTGAAGCTGCAATTAGTAAATCTTCTGGACAAATATTAGGATTTTTGTATTTGCCTAAAGGTACATTAAATTTATTTTGCGAATTTACTCGATAAAGACCGTTAAAACAAGTTTTATTCAGATAAATTAGACGAGCCGCATTTTCTAAATCGCTTTTTCCTGGATTAGCTCGCACACTATAATAATAATCTTTACTATGTTTGCTTTCATGCTCTTTTAGCAGAAAAATTAATTCTTCAACATTATCCCTAACACACCGATAAGTCGTAATTAACTCTGCATTAATATCAGTTAAAATTGCGTTTGAAGGTTGGAGATGAAAAAAAACTGCACCACCACCTAAGAACGGCTCATAGTAATTTTTATAAGTATTTTTAGATGGTAAATAAGTAAGATATTGCTGAATCAACTTACTTTTGCCACCAGCCCATTTCAAAAAGGGACGCGGTAAAGTTGATTTGGATTGACTTAACATTTAATTACAATAGTCGCGATTAAGACTAAATATAGCTAATATAACTAACGAACTATATTTTATATTAACTGAGTAATTTAGCAACCTCATATATTACAATTAAATTGATTAAGTTCATCAAAACAAAGTTATAGTCTATAACAAGGCAGTATAAATTCAAATGTTTGACGGATTTTGGGATAATATCTTACGTTACTTCCGCTACTTTATTACTACCCTCTTAGGCGTATTACTGAACACGTTTGAACCATTAGCCCCATTGTTTAAAAACCCAGTGACTGCGATCGCCATTTTGGGGTTAATTGTGGGTAGTCTGGTTTTCGTAACTTTTACCCTACGCGCAATGCTTGGCTTGAGTACAGTTTAGACCATCAGCATACAATTGCTCGTAGCATCAAGGGTGGCGCGATCGCTGCTTTCTTTAACTAGTATTCTATTTGTTTAGTTGAACCTCTGTGAGGAGGCATAATATCTATGGCTACAACTCGCCGTGTTTCCCGCGTTGCTGAATTGATTAAACGGGAAGTTAGCCAAATGCTGCTCAGTGGCATTAAGGATGACCGTGTAGGCACCGGATTGGTAAGCGTTACCGATGTTGATGTTTCTGGCGATTTGCAACACGCCAAAATTTACGTCAGCATTTATGGTACTGACGAAGCCAAAGCAGAAACAATGGCTGGCTTAAAATCGGCAACAGGTTACGTTCGCAGCGAACTTGGTGCTAGGGTGCGTCTGCGTCGCACCCCAGAGGTGCTTTTTGTCGAAGACCGCTCAATTGAACGCGGTAATAAGGTGCTGTCCCTATTAAACCAATTAGAGAATAACCGTCCTAAGGAAAATCAGCCATTAGACGACAGCACCGATGAAGATGATGATTTTCCCGATTGACATCTTTACGCGATAAATTGGCGTAAGCATACATAAACTAATATCCCCTCAGCTTAATTGGGTAATCAATACTCAACTAGGCTGAGGGTTTAACTTTTATTATAACAGGAAACTTCACTCCTTTATTTACGTAACTGAAATAACAATGTGATTTGAACCACAATTACATCCAGGAAATCAGCCAAACACTTTACAGATGCGCTCGCTTTACATTTGCTTAAATATGACTATGCCTGCTTCAGGGATATGGTAGTCACATATATATTTTTTATGTATCTGTGGCTACTTTATAGCATAGCTTGTGTTCTAGATCCCGTGAAAGCATCATCCAAACGACTTAACTAAATATTTTTGTTAAGGTTTCGTAACAAAATCAAAAAACTAATGATTCAGTAGCTCTTTTATCGACAAAACTTATCACACTATTCATTTACACAATCTAATTGTCATAAATGAGATTTTTCAATCATTAGACCCAAGCAATTAAGGAAGCTATACCAAATGCTATACATAACTCAAAATAGCGATCGCCACACCCAAACCAGTGTTAAGTTAAAAGCAAATCATCTAACATTGTTACAGTTGTTTACCAAGAGCAATGCTTTTTTCTGTCTTACTAAACTAAAATTCACATATGTATATTTATTTAATCAATTATTAACAATTAGTTATCCAAAAGCTTTTGTGGTGTACTTTAGTTATTTTAGCTTGCAACAATTTATACCATTGTTGCTGCTAAATATTTCTGGTCTGTTTCACCAGAAGACGATTTTACTAGTCTCAGACACTACTTTAAGTACATCAGTTGATATTTAAATCACTTGCCAATGAACTAATAACTTCTACCACATCAGAGATGAAAGCATTCTTCTACAAAGCTTTTAAACCTTTTCAAGAGAATTTGCACTTTTGATAAACAGGTTATTATAATTACCGAGGTACTATCTTATGAGACGCACTCAAAGTAAATGTCATGAATACTTGACTTTCTTAACATATCTTTAGATAATTTGAGGATATGTAGCGTCAAAATGAAAATAGTTCCGTATACCAAAATACAAAAGCCAAGCCACAAGATTAATGCTTGTGGTGTTCGTTCCTAAGAAAAATTGGGAACACTAATTAAGTGTAACTTTGTGAGTTAAAACCATGAGTATCAATACGGTGCCTTCTATAAATTACTACTCTCTGGATGTCATCCAAGACGAAGCACGCCGACTGGTGCAAAAGGGAATGGTCAGCCGACAACAGCCAATATACACACTCTGCCAATACATCCCAGCGAGAGAGTGGGTTTGTGTCGAATGCGAATTAGAAAAATGTGATTTTTTACTGCGCGATCGCATCGGCGATTTGATTGGTCGTGAAAAATGGGAAAACGATTAATCAGTTTTTCTTGTAATCCTCAGTTTTTGAAATGAAAGTGTCTAAATGGATGTGCGGATGTGACAACAGAAGATTTAAGGCTTAATAGTCAAGGATATTCTCTGCTGATAATCGGTCTTTCCCGATCCATGCCGCTAAATTCGATCATTACAGAAGCTTGCTTAGTCTAATCTATACAAAAGCGTCAAGTAGCGCGATCGCATCTTGTGCCCCAAGAAGTTTCGTTTATGAAAACTTCTTAAGGGTCTGTTAAAACACACTTGCCAAGTGTCTTGGAGAAACGCTCAAAGGTTAGTACAGGCTGCGCGACGATTCGTATGTTGATAAGGCATTTTCTCTTTGAAAAAGCCTCCCCCTGCTTTAAAAGAGCCAGGATAACCTTACATGGCAGCAGTGCGTTAGGCAATTGCAGCACATCCAGTACAATACCTAGAAAGTAATTTGTTAATTAAATTACCGGGGTGGTTTATCAAATAGAACTGCTCCGGTGATTTTTCATCTTTTATTGGGAATGAAAGTTGTTGGTTGTTAGTTATTTATTCTTTCACTTAGGAACTCTTGAGAAGGAAAAAGTTTCACTTCAGCAGTCTTTACGCGAACAGCAAACCCAGTCTACAGCAACGATTGAGGATTTATTCCTAGAATTGTTGTCAGTTGGAGATGGACTCGAAGCCTTATTCAATTACCTGGAAAACAAATAAACCACTTCACGCTAACAAACAGCTTGGTGCTTTGGATACGGTGAAGCGCATTGCTCATAAACATGTATTTAGCGTCAGAATAATCAAGTATTGTTATAACTTGTTTGATCTAAACTGAAAATTTCTATGACTCTTCACGAAAGTGATGCAAAACAGACTCCCGCATCGAAGTCGAAAGTATGGCGTATTTGGCAGGAAAATCTTACCTTAGTAGCGATCGCCTTATGTCTTGCCCTGTTAATTCGGACTTTTATCGCCGAACCGCGCTACATTCCGTCTGATTCGATGTTGCCAACATTATACACAGGCGATCGCCTGGTGGTGGAAAAAATCTCTTATAAATTCCACCCGCCGAAAACTGGGGATATCATCGTATTTCAGCCACCACTAGAACTGCAACATCGCGGATATGCCAAAGACCAAGCCTTCATCAAGCGCGTCATAGGTGAACCCGGTGAACTAATTAGCGTTAGCAAAGGTAAAGTCTACCTGAACGGACAACCTCTGCAAGAAGACTACATCGCTGAACCACCAAATCAGCCATTTCCACCCGTGACAGTCCCCGAAGATGAATTTTTTGTCATGGGAGACAACCGTAACGATAGCAACGATTCTCGTTATTGGGGGTTTTTACCAAGAAAAAATATCATTGGTCGGGCAACTTTTCGCTTTTGGCCTTTTAAGCGCATTGGGTTTATTTAACAAGAATTCTACCTCCTGCCTCCTGCCTCCAAGTGGCTTCCTTAGGATAGAAGACCAAACAACACTAAGTTAAGTACCTACACTATATACGAAGTATACAGTGTAGGCTTCCCGTCTCCCTTGCCGTCCCCTCATTAAACCCGTGTTTAATTTGGTCTTACACAGCATCTTCCTCTACCCACCCTTGACAAACGTGCAGTTTTCTTAACCTATCACTAATGGTTTAAGACAAGCGATCGCTCTCAATTTAACCTACACTATTACAATTTATGAATCAAGCTGGCGGTAACGACTTGCTCGACTGTTATCGCTAACTCTGGAAAAGTCTGTGAGATAATGCGCTCAGATTCCTTATATTGTTGAACTTGATATTCTCCGTCAGCTTCTTGTTGGTACTAATCATAAAACCTCCGCGCTATTATAATTGGTTCAATTTATTTCTTTTAGCTTATAATTAGGGATCGTGTCGAATTAAAGTTAGTTTATGCCTAAACTAAAAACCCGTAAAGCAGCGGCGAAACGATTCCGCGTTACCGCTACTGGTAAAATTATGCGCCGCAAAGCCTTCAAAAATCACCTTCTACAGCACAAAACTGCAAGCAAAAAGCAGAAATTGTCTAAGATGGCAGTTGTAAAGGAATGTGATGCCGAAAATGTCCGCTTGATGCTTCCTTATTTGTAAATTAATCCCAAATTAAACAATGACAAGAGTAAAACGCGGTAACGTTGCTCGTAAACGCCGCAAAAAGATTCTCAAACTAGCCAAAGGCTTTCGTGGTTCTCACTCAACTTTGTTTAGAACCGCTAATCAACAAGTGATGAAAGCGCTGCGGAGTGCTTATCGCGATCGCAAAAACCGCAAACGCGATTTTCGTCGTCTGTGGATTACCCGCATTAACGCTGCCGCACGCCTACACGGTTTGAGTTACAGTCAGTTGATGGGCAATCTCAAAAAAGCCAACATCGAACTCAATCGCAAAATGTTAGCGCAAATGGCAATCCTCGATTCAGCCGGCTTCACCAAAGTCGTTGAATTAGCCAGCCAAGCGAAGGGATAAGGGTGCAACGGATGAATAACGGATGTAACAGATGGAAAGCAATTACTAAGTTACATCTGGTATTATCCGCCACCTTATTTTTGTTAGTGATATTTTGTTTTGTAGACAGCCAATTAACTGCAAATGCCGCAGAAATGCCTGAAATTAAGCAGCGTGGCTACTTACATATTGCGGTAAAAAATAATTTACAACCGCTGGGATTTACTAATGTCAGCGGCAAACTGCAAGGATTAGAAATTGACTTAGCGAAAGCCTTAGCGCAAGACTTATTAGGCAAAGAAAACGCAGTCAAGTTAAAACCAGTCACCAATCGCGATCGCATGACTGTAGTTTTAAATAATCAAGTTGATCTGACTATAGCCAGAGTAACAGCAACCGAATCACGCGCTCGTTTAGTTAGCTTCAGTGTTCCCTACTATTTTGATGGGACTGTATTACTTACCAAAGATGCTTCAGCGCAACGGCTTGCGGATTTTGCCAGACGCAAAATAGCTGTATTGAAAAATTCCAGCACCATTGCAGAAGTTAAATATTATATACCGAATGCCGAGTTAGTAGGAGTGAATTCTTACGAAGAAGCGCGATCGCTCTTAGAAAAGAATAATTGTGATGCTTTTGCCGCAGATGCAAGCGTCCTCAGCGGTTGGGTGCAACAATATAGCGGTTATCGCTTACTTTCAACTAAACTATCAACACAACCCTTATCGGTAGTAATGCCCAAGGGATTGCAATACGATGAATTACGACAGCGAGTAAATGAAGCGATCGCTCGTTACATAGCTAATGGTTGGCTTACTGAACGCGTAAAATACTGGGGATTACCTCAATCTGAATTAAGAGTTAGGAGTTAGGAGTCAGGAGTCAGGAGTTAGGAGTCAGGAGTCAGGAGTATATGAATTGCTTTATCACCTTGTCCCCCGTGTCCCCCTTGTCCCCTTGTCCTCCTTGTCCCCTTGTCCCTAATCCCCAGTCCCTAACTTTAATAAAAGCAATGGATAACAATTTAGCGGTTTTTTATCTCTCAATTTTCATTGTGTTGCTCGGATTTGCAGTTGTGAGCATTTTTCGCGAAGTGTTCAAAACTCGCAGAATGGAAAGCTCAATGTCACGCTTGCGGAAAAAACTGAGTACATCCAAGGGTACGGCTCAAGAATATTATGAGTTAGCGAGTATTTATTCAGAAAAGAAAGTGTTTTCTCAAGCGATCGGACTTTTTCAAAAAGCCCTTAAAGCTGCCGAAGAAGAAGGCGAAGAAAATACCGCCCCGATTTATAATGGACTGGGGTATACTTACTTCTCACAAGAACAGTATGATTTAGCGATTCGTCAATATAAAGAAGCGCTTAAATCTAAACCTGAGTATGTAACAGCGATGAATAATCTCGCTCATGCCTACGAGAAAAAGAATTTAACTGCTCAAGCTCTAGAAATGTACGAAGAAGCACTGAAATTACAGCCAAATAACCCCACGGCAAAACGTCGCGCTCAATCTTTGCGACGCCTAGTTTCTGCTTAGTTAGGGACTGGGGAATAGGGACTAGGAAAGAATCTTACCCATATTTCTAAATCCCTTGCCCCTACTCCATATTTATACGAATTTTTATAAATAATTAAGAATTATATAACTTTGACAACACAAATGTTGTTTAAATATCAGGCTGAATACCAATCAGTAACAAGGTTTGAGCGATCGCCATTTATGTAAAGTCCTGTGAGCGTCTATTCCCTAACAACTGTAACATTTGAGAGAATCAGAAACGATTTAATAATCAAGCACTTATTGTCGGTTTAAATTAAAGGGAGAACACAGTAATGAAATTGGCTTACTGGATGTATGCTGGTCCTGCCCACATAGGCACACTGCGGGTTGCCAGCTCTTTTAAAAACGTTCATGCGATCATGCACGCTCCACTCGGCGATGACTATTTTAACGTCATGCGTTCCATGCTAGAGCGTGAGCGGAACTTCACCCCGGTGACAACCAGCGTCGTAGATCGCAACGTTTTAGCGCGGGGTTCCCAAGAAAAAGTGGTAGATAACATCACCCGCAAAGACGCTGAGGAACACCCCGATTTGATTGTGTTAACTCCCACCTGCACCTCTAGTATTCTCCAAGAAGATTTGCACAACTTTGTGGAGCGAGCGCAGTTAGAAGCAAAAGGGGATGTCATGCTAGCGGATGTGAATCACTACCGCTTCAACGAACTGCAAGCTGCCGATCGCACTTTGCAACAAATCGTTCAATACTATATTGAGAAAGCTCGCAAAAAAGGCGAACTACCAGAAGGTAAAACCGAAAAACCCTCAGTTAACATCATCGGTGGTTCTACCCTTGGTTTCCACAACCACCACGACTGCACCGAACTCAAGCGGTTGATGGCTGACTTGGGAATTGAGGTAAATACCGTCATTCCCGAAGGCGCTTCGGTTTATGATATTAAGAAGATGCCCCGCGCCTGGTTTAACCTCGCACCTTACCGCGAACTCGGTTTAATGGCGACTAGCTACCTCGAAGCTGAATTCGGCATCCCTTGCGTAGACATTACGCCAATGGGTGTAGTAGAAACAGCTAGATGTATCCGTAAAATTCAGCAGGTGATAAACGCTCAAGGTGCTGAGGTTGATTACGAAGAGTTTATCAACGAGCAAACTTTGCATGTATCCCAGGCTGCATGGTTCTCGCGTTCGATTGACTGTCAAAACTTGACTGGTAAGAAAGCAGTAGTGTTTGGCGACAATACCCACGCTGCGGCGATGACCAAGATTTTATCACGGGAAATGGGAATTCATGTAGTATGGGCGGGAACCTACTGCAAATACGATGCTGACTGGTTCCGCGAACAGGTAAGCGAGTATTGCGATGAAGTGCTGATTACTGAAGATCATGGTGCAATTGGAGATGCGATCGCTCGTGT
>JBPCQW010000046.1:0-5321 GCA_050997715.1 Hassallia sp. | reverse complement strand
ATCTAGACTAAAGCGTTCGCCTGCGACTTTCACCACTAAAGGCAACCAGCTTGGGCAGTTGACAAGTTCCGTATAGGCAATGCTTGTATCATCATAGACACCATGAATTAGTGTGGCTGGGCAATCTTGGGGATAGCCTTCCTCGAAACTTCCCCGTGTTCCCAAATAACCGTTACCAAGGGTGAAGACAGTTTCTTTGTGGTGTAGGGCTTGCGGATCGAACTCTGTTTCAATAATGTGCCAGTCTGAGGCATCAATTAGTTGCTTTTTATGAGAATTAGAAGCAGATACATTAAGCATGGCGTAAGAAGACCTATATTTGCGGCTAGCTGTGGGCAAAATGAAATAGAATTTTTCGGGGCAACAAAGCGTGATTAACTTCTTGCTTTGTTGTTTGGACTGTGATAATAGCCCAAACAGCCACAAGTGACGTTGGCTTGATTAAAAACGTTCCCGTTTTCATCCCCCTATAGATAGGTTTAATGAATAGCTTAGGTTAATAATGATAAATGCTACAAAAGATACGATTCTATACGTTTAGAGAAAAAATGTAGAAAAACTACATATTTTGCATTGTAACGATTGAGCATTTTTGTGATTAAAGAAAATTTGGCTGTAGATGAGGCGATCGCTATTTTCCCCAAACACGTACACACAAGCAAAAAGCTGGGATAATATAGAGGGTTTATAGCATGTCTGGCAAATAACACATATTGTAGAGACGTTCGGTCCTGAACGTCTTTACTGCATAACGTGATATTAGACAATATTTTGGGAATTTATTTGTAATTACGCAAAAAATCTCTCAAATTCTTATTCCTTTGCGCCTTGGCGTGAAATAATCATCCCAAAAAGTTGTGGGGATGATTAGAAAATCACCCCCACATTCCCCTGTTATAGAATTTACTTGCAGCACCCTTATTGAAACTTATATTTATTCAGCAATATCAACCAAACCCTCAAGCTGAGAATCAGCCAATGTCGGGCAAGTAAAAATACGAGAGTACAGACTTGATGGCTGTTGCTCGGCGAATACTGGCAAAACCTGACGCGCATGAGTTGCAACTTCCACTGCCTTAACATCATAAGTCTGCGTTGCTAACTTAGGATAGAAGCCGATACCGATGATGGGAAGCAGCAGACAAGCAGTAATAAACAACTCGCGGGGATTGATATCGGGCAGTGTAGCATCTAAATGTAACTCTTCATTTTGCGTGCCGTAGAAGACTTGACGTAGCATCGACAGCAAGTAAATCGGAGTCAAAATCACACCCACCGCTGATAGCAGGACGACTACAACTTTGAAGCTAGAACTGTAAACGTCACTGGAAGCGATACCGAGAAATACCATTAATTCACCAACAAAGCCACTCATTCCTGGTAAAGCCAGAGAAGCCATTGCACCAACTGTGAATACTGCAAAGGTTTTGGGCATTACTTTTGCCATTCCACCCATTTTATCCATCATTAAGGTGTGGGTGCGTTCGTAAGTTACCCCTGAGAGGAAGAATAAGCTAGCGGCAATTAAACCGTGAGACAGCATTTGTAATACTGCACCACTCATACCAATTTCAGTGTAGGAAGCGATGCCAATCAGGACAAACCCCATGTGGGCAATGGAAGAGTAAGCTAAACGACGCTTAAGATTAGTTTGGGCAAAAGCGCAACAAGCACCGTAAACTATGTTGACTACACCCAAAATCGCCAATACTGGAGCAAAGTAAACATGGGCATTAGGCAGCATTTCCATATTGATGCGAATGAGGGCATATCCTCCCATTTTCAACAATACGCCTGCTAAAATCATAGAACCCGGTGCTGATGCTTCACCGTGGGCATCAGGTAGCCAAGTGTGTAAAGGGAAAATCGGCAGCTTTACACCAAAGGCAATTAAGAAACCTGCGTAAGCCAACATTTCTAAAGCTTTGGGATATTGCCTCATTCCCAGAGTTGCCATGTCAAAGGTGACGGTATCTCCAGAGAATGCGATCGCAAAACCCGCAATTAGAATAAATATTGATGCGGCAGCGGTGTAGAGAATGAATTTAGTAGCTGCATACTGTCGCTTTTGTCCTCCCCAGATGGAAATTAGCAGGTACACCGGCACTAATTCGATTTCCCACATCAAAAAGAATAACAGCAAATCTTGCGCGAGAAACACCCCAAGCTGGGCACTGTACATTGCCAACATCAGTCCATAAAACAAACGCGGCTTGTTTGTTACTTTCCAAGCCGCGAATATTGCGAGAGTATTAATTAAGCCTGTCAGCAGTATCAAGGGCATCGACAGACCGTCTAGTGCTAGTGACCAATTCAAACCCAACTGTGGTATCCAAGGATAGCTTTCTACAAGCTGGAATGTTGAACTTTGAAAGTCGTAGTTTTGCCACAAGGCATAAATCATTAAGGCAAAGTCGGCGATCGCTATTCCCAGACCATACCAGCGGACGGTTTTGCCCTCTTTATCTGGGATAACGGGGATGGCTAGGGTAGCCACTAGGGGCAAGAGAACTATGGTTGTTAACCAAGGAAATTCAACGGCATTCATCACTGACAATCAATTTATTTTTTCTCTTTTATTACATTATATTAAGCAATTTATAGTTTTGTAAATCTAATTTCTCCTAAACCATTAAATCTTTGAAAAAAATAAGAATAAATACCTATTGAAAGGGGCAAATATATTCTAGAAATGAAGTTTTGCTAAGTCAAGAAAAAACTCCACGCTAGCCTACATTACAAATACTTCTATAAATTATGTCTTACGGAGGATGTTAAAACTTTTGGTTTTATATTTTAAAACAAGACTTACTAATAAAGCTTTAAACGATACGGTTGACAATCGTCCAGACTTCACTTGTTTTTCTTCTAAGTAACCTTTCAAAGCAGCGATCGCATCATCTATTCCTTTAACCTCAGTTGAGATTTGGGCTATTTCTGTGGCATGATGGCGGTAAGCTTCAGCGATCGCTAAGGGTGAAGAATTTTCTTTACTGACCACCACATCATTAATAGTGAGAGTAGCGCGTTCCTCCTGGAAAGCATCAATTTGAGAGCGAATCGCTGCAATTTCTGCTTGTATTTGCACAGCAAAACAAAGTACTGAGTTTTAATTGAGTGTAGAGAAATCTGGGGAATTTTATTTTTGAGTAGTGCTGCTTGCACCTTGAGTATCAAGAGAAAGCGATCGCACAATAGCTGTAATTCCTTCAAGCTTCCAAGCAGCAGCCATCGCTGCCGCAACAGCTTGTGAGTGCAACTCATCCGTCAAAGCTAATAAAGTAGGTCCTGCACCACTAATTACCATGCCATAAGCACCTTTATCAAGTGCGGCTGAATTTACAGCATCGTATCCTGGAATCAGCGCTTTTCGATAAGGCTGATGTAACTTATCTTGTAAAGCTGCCTTTAACCAATTACTGTTGGCAGTTTCCAAACCGCGCAACAATAAGCCCAAGTGTGCAGTATTGAAAATTGCATCCGCACGACTTACTTCAGTTGGGAGAACTTGCCGCGCTTCTTTAGTTGAAAGCTCAAAATCAGGAATCGCTACCACTGGTACAACATGATTATGCCAGGGAATCTCACAAATTTCCCAAGCGGTGTTAGCAGTTGCAGCCAGACGACATCCACCCAACAAAGCCGGAACGACATTATCGGGATGTCCTTCGATAGCGATCGCTAATTCCATCACCTGCGACTGACTTAAAGGTTCACCCGCTAACAAATTAGCACCAACCAATCCACCAACAATCGCTGTTGCCGAACTACCCAAACCTCGTGCCAATGGTACACCCATTTTAATCTCGATTTTTACAGGTGGCGGTATTTGCTGCAAGTGTTGATAGAAAGTGACAAACGCTTGATAAACTAGATTACTCTCATCAGTTTTAACTTTTTCAGCCTCTGCACCCGTAACGAAGATAATTACCCCACCTTTGTCAAGACGAGTGAACTTAAATTCGTTGTAAAGCGTCAAAGCTGCGCCAATACAATCGAAACCCGGTCCTAAATTGGCGGTTGTGGCGGGAACTGTAACAGTTACACAAGAAACAATAGACATTTATAAAATACTTTGCAATCATCAATAAGCATCCCACGTAAGTGATTAATTTGGTTATGGATAATTTAAATTGTGCCTTTGGGTGATGTGGAAGGGAAGGCGAACGCATGTGTCTTCCATCACAATTGTCCAGTCCAAAGCATCATTAAAACCCGCGTTCCCACGCTCCTGGTAGTTTCCCATGTGACGAGAAGATAATGAGTGTGGGGGTTTTCGGAATTATTTTATCAAGCAACATTTATATATAGAACCCATTTGACATCTTTAATTGTATTAACGTAATATTTATTTCCGAGCAAATAAAGCGCAAAAACGCCGGTCGAGTCACCGACAGCTTCTTAAAGCAGTACCAACATGCCGAATTGGGTGGATTGTGGATTTCGGGACTCGACCCTCAAAACAACTGGCAACCGATGGAGTGGGGGCGCTTTAAGCCCACTAACCCCCGGATTAATGCAGAAAAAGGCAAACTCGTCAAATACGAGTCTCCACCCAAAACACCAAACCGCGTCACTTACTTCGATGTCCCCAACTGCATTTGGGATTTGGTTCAAAAGCGGTATAATATCAAGTGCTATAATTCTCCCCTCTCGTCGCGCCTCTTCTTCAGTTGAATTACCAGAATCAGGACTGGTAGTATTAGGGAGCGATATGGGGACTGGCAAAACCGAGTTGCTCTCAAAATGGCGTGATTCTCATCCCCAAGCGCGGTTTCTCAACAACGGGCATCGAGTTAATTTGCTGAAAAACCTGGCTAATCGTCTCAAAACCGAGATGTACTCAGATTTGGGTTATACGGGTTTAGCCAAGGCTACTGCCCTCAGCATTACAATCGACAGCTTGCACAAGCTTTGCACCGATTCCCTCACCTACGGCTGCGTGTTTATCGATGAAGCTTGCCAGTATCTGACTCACCTGCTGCACAGTAAAACCTGTAAAGAACATCGGGCAGAGATTTTAGAAGTTCTGGAATATATCGTGTATAATGCCCCGTTGGTTGTAATTGCCGACGCCCATATGGACGACGTGACGGTGGACTTCTTCCGGGCAATGCGTCCACCAGAGGAAAAGCCGTTTATCATCAAAAACGAGTGGAAAAATAGCGATCGCCCAATTTACTGGTACGAAGGTAGTAACGGGAGCAATGCGATTTTGTGAGGTGTCAGCGATCGCTAATTTTAATACTTAGATAAAAAGTCAATTAAAGCACCACATATCTAAACATTTTCACGACAATTTATCCATTTGAGATATTCCC
>JBPCQW010000032.1:0-13068 GCA_050997715.1 Hassallia sp. | reverse complement strand
GCTTGGGTTGCAGGGGGAAGAATTGTTATAACTCCTAACTCCTAACTCCTGACTCCTAACTCCTAACCTTGCGCTGATCGCGTATGCACTACTTGACCTTGGGCATCATAGACGATTAAAGGTAGGTTAGCGTTTTCACTAATGGCACTTAATGCTTCTTGCAATACTTGCAAATGATTACTGATACCAGCAAAAGAACTTGGGTCTTGAGGATTAGCGTTACCTAAACTATTTTGCAGTGCTTGTTGATACTCGGCGGTGATTTTGACGGTAATTCCTTTGTTGTTTACGGTGAAAGTGCAAATCCGAATTTGACTAAAACAAGTTTTCATCAAGTCTGTCCGGGTTTGTCCCAAATTAACAACAACTTGAGCTTTTTCTTCTGCTTGTTTAAAAGCATTTGCATAAGGTTCCATCAAAAGTTGCGCTTGTGAGTAATAAAAGCTGTCAGCCCGAATCTGTTTGAGGGTGTTCAAAGCTACATACCAGTTTGCGCGTGCTGCTTGCCATTGGTTTTGTTGCTCATATGCTTTAGCTTGGTTGGCTGTGTTAATCGATTGTTGATAAGATTTGGCAGCTAACTCTTCAAAAGTTGCGCGATCGCGTGCGGTTGCTAGTTTCAGTCTATAGTCAACTAGGAGATTTTGTGCTTGTTCGTATTCTGGGCTAGTCTGGGGAATAATCCTTAAAGCATTAACTACTACCTGCCAAGTAGCTCGCACTTTTTGCAAGTCTTTAAGAGATTTTACTTTTGTTTCCCACTGTGCAGCTACGTTGGCTACAGATTTTGCATCTGCCAATTTTTTAGACCATTTTTCTTCATTAAGTAACTGCTGATTTACAGTTTGCAATTTTAGGCGATATAACGATAATTTGCGCTGTACCAGTCCATAAAGTTCGTTTTCAGGATTGATACTTTCTAATGGTGCGATCGCCTGTCGCCAGAGTTGTTGTTTATTATGTAATTGTTGTATACTATTTACCGGAGTTTGAGTTTTTAACTCTGCTAAAGATGCTGATTGCAAAGCTTTGAGAACCAACTTAATTTTTTCTGACTGCCCTGATAAATAAACGGAAAGTTGCTCTGCTTGTTGATGTCGTGGTGACCAACCAGGAATATTTTTTAAGTTGACAGTAGCTGCTTCAAATTGCGTGTGTAGCTTTGCTAGTTCTTCCTCAGACCTAGCATTACGGGTTAATTGCTGGGATGATTTTTGTAACTCTGTCGCTGTATGTATTTCTTTACACTCAGACATTACACAAGGACGAGTTAAGAAGTAAGCACCGCTACCTAACAATGCAATTCCTGATAAGGCAGCACTGACTATAATTGGTTTGAATGTAGGCGATCGCTTTAATGTTGTCACAGAAGACAAATCCGGCGCATCACCCATCGGGTTAAACGCTTCCTCCTCAATCGATGGATAATAAGTTACAGAAGATGAAAAAACAAACTCCTCCTGCTGCAAACTGTTCTCTGCTAACTGCTCCCTAGTGGGTTCTTCCCCCACTCTTACCATTAGAGAGTGCTTGGTGTAGGGAAGTTTCTCACCGACGATTCTAAGAAAAATTTTTACTTGTTGGTTTCTGCAACCTGGAAGCGATTCAAGTGCTTCCTCTAGTACTGCGAAAACTTGGTGGGTATGAGTTGTCACACTTAGAGGATGTTCAGTTAAAATCATTAGCTGGTCATTTTTGACAGCACACTTAACTCGAAAAAGTTCACCAGATAAGACTTCTGCACGTAAGTTTTCCTGCAAAATTGTTGCCAAAAGCTGTAAATCTTCTTGCTGGACTTCTACTTTCATACATTGATCCCGCTGGTTTTCTGTATTGTTTTTATTATCTTCGAGTGTATAAAATGAATAACTTCCGTTTTTTGATTGCAAATGCACAGTTTGATCAACCACAGCCTTAAAGTCCGAACGAACAACTTTGTAACACAACTTATGATTTTTTACTAAAAGTTAAATTCTCATAAAACTCAATAATTTGTAAAGCTCGCTTTTTTACCCTTGGCTCTAGACTGTTGACATCGACTATTCGCACTGAGCTTCTAGTTGTGTATTCTCTTTTTCCAAATCTCATTTGATAAATCTAAATTTTAAATAGGTATCATAAACTAAGCAAATATAACTATGGTTTATTTTTTGTTACAGATGCGCTATCGTTGCACCTCTAGGTTTTTGTACAACTAGATGACGTTCTTATTCAATTCAATGGCAGTTAAAAATCATAAATAAATGGGAATAATACAATCTATGAGCATTTTTACTGCATTGAATGTGACAAGAAAACGTACATTAGCCACCGTAGTTAATTTTATCGTGAGAATGCGGTAGTAACAAAATTATCCAAATAGAAGCCAAAAACTGCTTAAATATTTCTCTTAGAGGAAAATACTAGTTATCTTGGATGCTGTTGATTTTACTGAGAAAATTATTTATGTATGATTGACATTACAACAATGGATTTCCTCTGGTCAGCAATTTGCTTGATCTACTAATTGGATAAAATTAATCAGAGAAAAAAATGTTTATAGTCAATTAAGGCTTAATTTTGCACTCAAGATGCAGTGAAGACACTTTTGGGAAGTAGCTATACAAGGTGCTTATTTTATGGATTTATTAGAGTATCAAGTAAAAGAATGGTTTGGAAATATAGGCATTCCCGTATTACCATCGCAACGAATCGACCACCCCACAGATTTAAAACGTTTAAAAATCCGTTATCCCATTGTATTAAAATCTCAAGTACATGCTGGAGAACGGGCAAAAGCTGGTGGAGTCAGATTTGTAGAGACTACCATTGATGCGATCGCCGCCGCGCAAAATATCTTCAATTTGCCAATTTTAGGCGAGTTACCAGAAGTTTTGCTGGCAGAATCGAAATACGATGCCGATCAAGAATATTATTTAGCAGTAGTATTAGATACCGCTCTTTGCCGACCGGTTCTTTTAGGTGGTAAAGAAGCGAACATAGATTGGGAATTAGCAGCAGAGAAAATACAACACGTAGTTGTTGAACAAGAATTTTCGCCATATTATGCACGAAGATTAGCTTTAAAAATGGGTTTACAGGGTGCAATGATGCAATCAATCAGCACCGTGATGGAAAAAATGTATCAGTTATTCGTGGAAAAAGACCTGGACTTAGTAGAAATTAATCCTTTGGGGGTGAGTCTCTCTGGAAGCGTGATGGCGCTTAATGGTAATGTCAGAGTCAATGAACGAGCGATCGCTCGTCATCCTGATATGGCAGCGATGGCTGAAAAAATAGTTATATCAAATCCCGGTAATCAGATAAGTGGGCATTTGCGTGATTGGGATGCAATAGAAATGCATGGTAAAATCGGCATTTTGGGTAATGGTGCTGGTTCAGTAATGGCAACTTTAGATTTAGTCGTTAATGCCAATGGTAAGCCTGGTGTTTGTCTGAATTTGCGTCATGCTTTTCCCACAGATACTCCCACGACTACTTTTGGCGATCGCCTAGCAAAAAGTTTGAAAATCTTGGCAGGTGACAAAAGCATTCAAGTTATCCTCATTAATCTTTTGGGTAGCATTCCTCAGCCTATAGAAGTAGCAGAAATTATTGCTATGTCTTGCCAACACGATTCTAGCGAACTTAAACCACAACTATTACATTCTAATGGGAGTAAAATCCACCGAGAAAATAATTTTCCGCGTTTGGTTGTCCGTCTTGGCGGTTCTGATTTAAACGCAGCCAGAAAATATTTAGCAACCCTAAAAACCCTTAGCAATGCCCCGATCGTAGTAGAAAATTTAGATGAAGCAGTAGCAGAAGCAGTTCATCTTGCCAAATCATCTTATAAGAAGTTTTGACAATTTTATTAACTGAAAAGAGATGTAAATTTGTGCTTAGGTATAAAGCCGATTAATCAGGTTTATATCGATAGTTAAAAACCAATACGCGAGAGTGAAAAATATTACTACATAATCGTTAAAACTGTCTCTATGTCTTAAATCGCGCGGTGTTTAGATTATTTTAGACATAGATTTTCTGATTGACTAAAACAGATTTCGGACTGGCTCTAGAGTTGTGCGATTAGGTAAAAAGGTTATTCCTAGGAAGACAAATACCAATCATCAATATCTTCAAAGTCCGTGAAACCTAATTTGCCCAAAGCAGTTAGGATGAAGATAAGTTTTTGTATAAAAGTAAAAATAGAATTAAATATGACACTTTGAATATGTTGTATTTAATCTTCAGCAGCTTCAGCTGCTATGATGCCAAACTTACCTGACTTTTTTATGAACTTAACGCCACACAGCAAAGTGTTAATTCAAGGCTTTAGTGAATTTATATCAGCAACTCATGTAGATCAAATGAAAGCTTATGGCACTAATTTGGTAGCTGGTGTAAATCCTGGATATGGTGGACAGCAACTGCACAATTTACTAGTATTTGACCTTGTAGAGGAAGTAATAGCAGAATTTGGGCAAATTGATACCACAATTATTTGCGTACATCCTTACCAAGTGCTAGATGCAGCATTGGAAGCGATCGCATCTAATATTCGCCAAATAATCATTATCTCAGCAGGAGTGCCACCTTTGGATATGGTGGAATTACTTCGCAAAGCCGAGGCAAAAGAAACTGTAGTCGTCGGACCAAATAGTCCAGGAATCATCGTCCCCGGAAAAATTCTCTTAGGTACTCAACCTAGTGAATTCTATACTCCAGGAGCAGTCGGAATCGTCAGTCGTAGCAGCACCCTCACCTATGAAATCGCTTGGGAATTAACAAAAGCTGATTTGGGGCAATCGATAAGTGTGAGTATAGGTAGTGATGCGATCGTCGGTTCATCTTTTTTGCAATGGCTGCAAATTCTGGATGAAGATGAAAATACAGAAGTGATCGTTGTAGTCGGTCAACCTGGTGGAGGTAGCGAAGAAGCCGCAGCGCGGTACATTGCTGAGGCAATTGATAAACCAGTCATTGCCTATATCGCAGGTACACAAGTACCACCAGCAAAACATTGGCGTCAAACAGGGACTTTAGCAGCTGTTATCGGACGTGATCCTGACTTTGGCACAGCAAAAAGCAAATTAGCCGCTTTCAAAAAAGCAAATGTACCAGTAGCTGAACGTCCTTCTCAAATTCCAGAATTAGTGAAAAAGGTATTGAAATAAAGAACTAAGTAGCTCATCCGATTATTTCAGTAGCTTACCTAACCAACTTCTAAGCTTGTCACAGCAAATCCACGATTTATAGGCAAGTTAGGAATTTCTTTATTGTACATCCGAGCGACTTCAAAGAGTGGGTTCATGCCGTAACTTTGAGCCAGCTTAATCGCTTCTGGATTAGCATCTGGCACATCAAGAAACACCGGAGCATTAGAACCAAAAGCAAGCAAGGCGAGTAAGAGTTGCTCGGCAATCTGTTCATCGTCAGCATTCAACGGTCCAATCCGGAAACCTGTATGGCTTTGGCGGATCACTCCATAACCAACAACATGCCCGTCTCTAACAACTCCTAAGGCAGCACTGTTTGGTTGCTTTATCCAAAGTTGTAGGAACTGGTTGCGTTCAGCCGGAAAAAGCTCTTGATCATAAGCAACTAACTTCTCAAAAGGCAGAGTTTTGAGTTCTACAATGCCGTCCGGCGCAACGCCGCCGCCTACAGCCTCATAACGAATATGACGGTAGGTGATTTGAAAACCTGATTTCTGGTAGTTCTCCTGTTGAGCAATCACTCCATCTAAGCCAATGTTACGCTCAGTACCAAGATATGCCATTGCTGCCCTCCACATTTTCATGCCAAAACCCCGCCCACGAAACTCCGGTTTGACAATATAAAAGCCAATAAAGGCAAAGTCCTTAGAGTAAGCAACAGCGGAAATACTTGCCACAAGTTCATTGTTCAACTCCCCCACGAAAAAACCGCATTGATCAGCTTGGTAAAAACATTCAGCATCATAAGTTCCTGGATTCCAGCCTTCAACTGCTGCCCAATCAATTACCAAATCTAATTCTGACCTACTCATTGGTCGAACAGTAAAATTGTCCATTGTTATTGGTGTTATCGTGGTCATAACATCTTTTTACTTCATTATTGTGGAGCGATCGCATTTACTCACTACTCCCATATTTATATAAATAGCCAAGTAGTCTGTAGAGAATTTTATAATACCGTAAATAGCCTGAATGCTACAAATTTAATGCGGTGAAGTTGGCAGAATTGGGCGTTGGGGAATTAGGAGTAGGGAACATAGGAGCGCGGCAAGGGTTATGCTAAGGGAAACAAATTAGGGCATAGGTAGAGACCTTCGAGGGGAACGTCTCTACCTATTCAGAAAAAACTAAAATCTTACTCCCAATTGTCCATTAAATCCGCGAACAGAATTGTAACCCGCACCTACAAAAACATTGTCCGTAGCGCCTACCTGAACACCTCCAGAAACGGCAACACCTTTATCTGCTGAATATAATCCAACCCCTACATAAGGTGAAATTACTGGCAAAGAAATGAATTTTAGTAAATCTACACCAGTAGAACCGTCAGGACCAAATCCTAATTCAGCCCCTATATTTAAAGCTCTCGCTCCGACAGAATAAGTTATATCACCTTCTTGGCTACCGACAGAAACCCACGGTTGTGGAATGATTTGAGCCGATGCTCGACCTGGGGTAACTAAAGCTAATAAACTGAACGATGTAATTAATGTTTTGGCAATAACTGCTGTTTTCACGTTCTTCTCCTCTAATTACCTGCATTTAGGTGAAATTTTTGTCAAAATTATCACTAAATGTAGGTTGAGTAATAAACCTATATTGTGACGAATCTCACATCGATTGAGTGCCCCAAAAATTAGCTAAGTTCAGCTTTATAGATTATGGTCGTGTTAAAGCTGACAAGATAATCGTTCTTCATTTAATCGCAAGAAGTCATGTTTTTCGTAAAAACGACGTGCTGCATTATTGTGTAGATGAACACTAGTATCAATTCGGCGAATATTTAATAGACGTAATTCTTCTTTCAGAGAAGTAATTAGTGTGGAACCGACTTTTTGGTTTTGCATATTTGTTGTAACAAATACATCATCAAGTTTTGCCACAATTGCCCCTATAGATGTAGAGATGGCAAAGCAAACCACGCAAACGCCTACAGGTTTTGTGTCATCATAAGCTAGCCAGACAAAGCCAATCTCTGGGTGTTGCAAAAACAGTTCCAGAGCGTTTTGTAAAGCATCATTACCACCATCACCGTAAGCACTGCTGCTGTCAAGATAATATTCATCTTGATTAAGGAATTCACTGAGCAAAGTAAAAGCATCACTCAGCAATTCCTTTGTCATTTTGTGGCAAGAAATCATACTTATTTTAAAACTGCCTTGCCCATTCATCACGCCAGCGTTCAACTACTACTTTAGTTTGAGTAAAAAACTCGACTGCGTGATTGCTTTGCCCGTGTAAGTCACCAAAAAAGCTTTCTTTCCAACCGCTAAAGGGGAAGAATGCCATAGGTGCGGCTACACCAATGTTGATGCCGATATTACCAGCTTCGGCTTCGTAACGGAATTTACGAGCTGCTGCACCATTGGTGGTAAATAAACAAGCCATGTTGCCGTATTGACCGCTATTAACTAAAGCGATCGCTTCCTCAATACTATTCAAGTGAATTAAACTCAGTACGGGTCCAAAAATTTCTGTGCGGGCAATTTCACCAACTGGATCTACATTTTGCAGAATCGTTGGGCGAATAAAATTACCATTTTTATAGCCTGTAATCTGAGGACTGCGACCATCTACTAATAATTTTGCCCCTTCGTTTGCTCCTTTTTCAATTAAACTTTCAATCCGCGTTTTGCTGCGGACATCAATTACAGGTCCCATTTCTACACCTTGGTCTAAACCGTTACCGACAATGCGGTTTTTTGCAGTTTCGGCGATCGCTTCCGTAAATGTATGACGCGCTTCTCCCACTGTCACCGCAATTGAAGCTGCTAAACAACGTTGTCCCGCACAACCAAAAGCACTATCAGCCGCAATCCGGGTAGTCATTGCCATATCTGCATCCGGCAAGACTATAATCGGATTTTTCGCGCCCCCTTGACATTGCAGGCGTTTTCCGTTTGCCGCACCACGGCTGTAAATATATTTAGCGACTGGTGTAGAACCAACAAAACTAATTGCGCGAATTTTGGGATGATCTAAAATTGCATCTACAGCTTCTTTCGCACCGTTGATTAAATTAATTACACCTTTGGGCAAACCTGTTTGTTCTAAAAGCTGAAAGATTTTTTGCATAGTTAGCGGCACTTTTTCCGAAGGCTTGACAATGTAGGTATTTCCGCAGGCGATCGCATACGGCAAAAACCAAAATGGAATCATCCCCGGAAAATTGAAAGGGCAAATCACCGCAGCTACTCCTAACGGTTGCCGAATCATCATTTCATCAATCCCCTTTGCCACATCTTCTAAATTAGTTCCCTGCATCATCATTGGAATACCGCAGGCAACCTCTACATTTTCGATAGCGCGACGCATTTCACCTTTAGACTCAGCCAAGGTTTTACCGCATTCTAGGGTAATTATTCGTGCCAAATCCTCAAAATGTTCTTCTAACAGATTCTTCAATTTAAATAAATATTGCACCCGTTCCGGTGGTGGAGTGCGTCGCCATGTTACAAATGCTTCTGCTGCCGCATCAGCAGCTTGATTGACTTCATATCCAGGCGATAAAGGGACTTTAGCCAGAATCTCTATCGTTGTTGGGTTGATAACTTCTAAGTATTCTGTAGCAGTAGATGCACACCATTGACCATTAATGTAATTGTGTAAGGTGGGAATAGTATTCATGTTTGAAAAATGTAGATGCCAAAAAAGTATCAAGTATCAAGGATAAAGGATGAACGATGAAAAAAAACAAAGATAAATAATCCAGCCGTTCAGAAGCCAGAAATAGCGAATATTTCACTTAAGTTATTCTATAAACATTAATCTTATTCAAGTAATGAAAATTTCCACACCTGTATTACCGCCGTTTTTGATATTAGATCAATTGTTGCAAGGCTGGTTAATCGAAGATATTGGTAGAGGCGATCGCACAACTCAAAGCCTTTTATCTGATAATACAATAGAAGGACAAGCCAAATGGGTGGCGAAAGCATCAGGAGTCATAGCCGGCTTACCAGTCGCTGCCAGAGTCTTTCAACTTTTAAATCAAAAAGTCAGTTTTGTGGCTATTGCATCTGAAGGGCAACAGTGCGAACCTGGCGAAGTAATCGCAGAAATGCACGGTTCACTAGATGCATTATTAATGGGGGAAAGGGTTGCTCTCAACTTAGCTATGCGTCTCAGTGGTATAGCGACTCTAACTCGTAAATATACAGCGGAAATAGCCGATTTACCCGCTCAGTTGGTTGATACGCGCAAAACTACACCAGGCTTAAGGATTTTAGAAAAATATGCAACTCAGGTGGGAGGAGCGATAAATCACCGCATGGGCTTAGATGATGCAGTCATGATTAAAGATAATCATATCTCGGCAGCTGGAGGAATTGGCGAAGCTATTACTCGCATCCGTTCTCAGATACCTTATCCCCTAACAATAGAAGTTGAGACGGAAAATTTAGACCAGGTGAAAGAAGCTTTACAGCATAAAGCTGATATTATTATGTTGGATAATATGTCCCTGGATTTGATGCGTGATGCGGTGCAGATGATTCGCCACCTAGATAACCGCGTGAAAATAGAAGCCTCAGGTAATGTTACTTTAGAAACTCTTCGCCCCATAGCTCAGACTGGTGTAGATTATATTTCCAGTAGTGCGCCGATTACGCAGTCAAAGTGGTTAGATTTGAGTATGAAAATTCAATAATTAAAGTTGGTATCGGAATGCGATCGCTTTCATTGATTGCTGCGTGCGATCGTGCAAGTGCTAATTTGTGAGAGCGCAATTCCCTCACAACATTTAGCTAGCTACCACTGCCAGGAGTATAGTGAATTTTCTTTGCGTCGGGCAAGACGATGCGCTTCTTATGGATGTTGGTAACGAAAAGCGCGATGTTAGTAACGAAAAGCGCGATGTTAGTAAGGAAAAGCGCGATGTTGGTAACGAAAAAATAAAACCGTTTCACTTGACCATTAGTTTGTCAAGCTTCCAGATTTATACTGTGGAGTTGCGATCGCACTCCCACATACTACCGAAAAAATAATATTATACTACATAATTATCTGGAAGTTGGAGTAAGGCTTACAATGCATCTGTTAGCCGAAACTCAAAACAAAAGCCAGAAAATTGGCATAACCGCAAATTCATCATGAACGCTACACAAGAACAACTTAAAGTAAAATTTCAACAAGCGATGGGAGCAGCTTTTGGTGCAGAATATGCTGAAGTTGACCCGATTTTGGTATCTACAAATAATCCTAAGTTTGGTGATTATCAAGCGAATGTATCCTTATCGTTAACGAAAAAGTTAGGACAACAGCCAAGAGCGATCGCTTCGGCTATCCTTAATAAATTGGATGTAAGTGATATCTGCGAACCGCCAGAAATTGCTGGTCCTGGCTTTATCAACCTCAAACTGAAAACAGCCTACCTAGAAGCACAATTAAACGCTATTCAGACCGATCCTCGTTTGGGGATAGCACCCACCAAAAAATCAAAGCATGTAATTGTCGATTATCCCAGTCCGAACATAGCCAAAGAAATGCATGTAGGACATTTGCGTCCAGCAGTAATTGGAGATTGCATTTCCCGAATTTTAGAATTTATCGGTGATGACGTACTGCGGATTAGTCATGTAGGAGACTGGGGAACACCGTTTGGGATGCTTATAGCCTACTTACAAACTGAATATCCAGAAGCGCTGACAACCGATGAGACACTAGATTTAGGAGATTTGTCTTCATTTTACCGTCATGCCAAAAAACGGTTTGATACCGATGACGAGTTTAAGGAAACGGCTAGACAAGCTGTTGTACAGTTACAAGCAGGTAATGAAAAGACTCTACTAGCATGGAAAATTGTCTGTCAACTATCTAGTAGAGCATATCAACTAATTTACAATTTAATGGGGATTGCTCCCTTTATTGAGCGCGGTGAATCCTTTTATAATGCATTGTTGCCTGAAATAGTAGAAGAATTGGATAAACTAGGGCTGCTAGTAGAAAATCAGGGAGCCAAATGCGTTTTTCTCGAAGGCTTTACAAATAGAGATGGTGAACCTCTACCTTTAATAGTGCAAAAGTCGGATGGGGGTTACAATTACGCAGCTACAGATTTAGCCGCAATTCGTTATCGGGTTAAGGTAGATAAAGCTCAACGGGTGATTTATCCAGTTGGTGCAGAACAGACTAATCATTTTGCCCAGATTTTTCAAGTGGGACGGCGAGCTGGTTGGATTACAGATAATATAGAATTTGCTCATGCACCCTTTGGTTTAGTGTTGGGTGAAGATGGTCAGAAGTTAAAAAGTCGGTCTGGGGATGCGGTACGGTTACAGGATTTGTTGGATGGTGCGATCGCTCATGTCCGTGCTGATCTAGAAAAAAGATTAGAAGAAGACAAGCGTGAAGAAACTGAAGAATTCATCAACAAAGTTGCTGAAGTAGTTGGTGTCAGTGCAGTTAAATATGCTGACCTCAGCCAAAACCGCACCAGCAACTACATCTTTAGCTATGAAAAAATGCTTGCTCTCCAAGGAAATACAGCACCTTATATGTTGTATGCTTATGCGCGGATTCAGGGAATTAGCCGCAAGGGTGAGATTAACTTTGAGCAGTTAGGAGACAATGCGAAAGTTTTGTTGCAGCATGAAACAGAAATAACCTTGGCAAAGCATATATTACAGCTGGATGAAGTGATTATTGCTATTGAGCAAGATTTATTACCCAATCGTCTGTGTGAGTATTTATTTCAACTAAGCCAGAAGTTCAATCTGTTTTACGATCGCGATCGTGGAGTTAGGGTGTTGGATGCAGAAGAACCCTTGCGGACATCTCGATTAGTGCTATGCGATTTAACTGCTAAAACTCTAAAGGTGGGGCTTTACTTGTTGGGAATTGAGGTATTGGAAAGGATGTAGACGCTCAGTGAGATTCATTGTTTAGTGAATCCCGGTAATCAGTCCGTACATAACTAAACCAACTCATAAGAGTTGAACTCTCAGATTGATATAGGTGTAAGTCCTATCCGCGAGATTCAAGTGTGACTCCTTACCTGCCTGCGCGACCTGAACTGGTCGTTTAGTTGGTGGAGCCTTCTCCACTAGGGGATTCACACCCCCTACCCCTATGTAAAAAGACTCTCTAAAGAGTTTGGTCACGGTCAAGTAGGTAACGAAAAAACCGGAGTGCAGACCACAAATGTACTCAATGCTACTAGCCTAAAGTAGTTTTGAGGCTAAGGGGAGTTCTCTTATGATGAACGAAAGTGAACTGTTGTTTAAACTGCGTGATAGGGAAAAGAGCTAAATAACCCACATTCCGCAATTTGGCAATACCCTGCAATGCCAATGCATCCCGATGCAATGTTAATGCGTTCCCCTGCATTAAAAACGCTATGCTTTTACGCAAAGCTGTACTAAGTAATTATGCCACCCGATAATTTGGAGATTAATGAAACGATCGCGGCACAATTTGCTCAATTAGTGCTGGATTGTATCGCGCGGGAGTATCCCAACAGTAATCTGTATTGGGCTGATAGCGACGAGGATATAAAACCACCGCGTAAATTGACTCCTGCTTTTTATGGCTGCTTAGATTGGCATTCAGCCGTACATGGTCACTGGTTGCTGGTACGTCTCATGCGTCACTTTCCTGAAGCCTCCTTCAATGCAGCGTCAAAGCAAGCACTTGAGCAAAGCCTAACACCTGAGAAGATTCAAGGAGAAATTGCTCATTTCCAACGGCTACCCTTTTTTGAATTTCCTTATGGTGTAGCATGGCTTCTGCAACTGGCTGCGGAACTTCACGAATGGAATCATGCTCAAGCGAAACAATGGCGGATTATATTGGAACCGCTAGAAAAGTTAATTGCAGATAACTTACAGCGCTGGATTAACGGACTGAAACTCCCAAATCGCACAGGGATGCA
>JBPCQW010000029.1:0-28353 GCA_050997715.1 Hassallia sp. | reverse complement strand
GCAAAGCCGCTGAAAAATTGGGGATTGCACAACCGTGGGATGACGTGGAGAGACGTTCCACCGAAACGTCTCTACAATACGTTCAATTTTTGACATGTTTTACCGAATAAAAGATGAAGGATAATGTATAAATTTTTATATACTTCATCCTTCTCTTATCGGAGACCAAAGCGAACATATTTTATCGTTCAGCTGACCGTTCGCACATGCTTAACTTATTGTTGCGATACTCCCTACGGGAGTGGCTGCTGCCAAACGATATTTTCAGATTGAATTGGTTGTAGCCTTCCCATTCGCACCAAAGCTTGATGAACCATTGCTGCTACCTCAGCACGGGTAGCTTCTCTATTGGGAGCAAAGGTGTTTGGATCTGGATAGTTTACCACAAGATTATTTGCCGTAGCAGCCGCTGTCTTGCCGATCGCATAGTTAGGAATATCTTTGGCATCTTTGAAGACGCTTAAAGTCTTATCACTAGAAGTCGGTTCTTTCAAATTCAATCCACTGACAAGGGCAACTAAAACTTGCACTCGCGGAATTTTTTGGTTTGGTTTGAAGGTTTTGTCAGGGTAGCCTTTGAGAAATCCGGTGTTGATAGCTTGCTTAATTGCTGGATTTGCCCAGTAACTTGATGGGATATCGTTAAAAGCGATCGCGTTCGTGGCAAGCTTATTATTGAAGGCTTCTTCTAGTATCGCCGCAAATTCCGCACGAGTTACAGGCTGATTTGGTCTAAAAGAATAATCAGGAAAGCCTTTAATAATCCTACGAGAAGAAAGAGCATTAATAAATTGGCTCGCCCAAAAATCATTAGGCACATCGTTAAATGCAATTGGTGGTGGAATTGTGGACTTTTGTTCAGAGGGAGTCACCACGCGAAATGGTTCTTGAATGTTAGGAGAAGGTGACAATTGCACCTGTGGTGGTGCGGCTGGAGCAACCGGAAATGGCAAAATCAGCGTCGGAATCGCTCCTGGAGATGGAGAGGGATTTACTAAAGTAGGTTGATCTACATTAACAGGTGGAACCGACGGCACAGTATTTAAATTCGAGTTTACATTTGGTTGTATCTGAGTCGTAGGGGGAACCGCAACAGACGCAGTAGGAGAGGGTGACGGCAAAACGTTGAAGTTCCAGCCCGAATCTCTGCGGGAAAATGCCCAAAATAGTACTGCCCCAATAGTCGCAAAGGCAACCAGAATAGCAATGAATTCATCAAAGCCGAGGGCATTTCTTTGAGATGACTCAGGATCGTTTGGTGTGTTTGTCATCGTAATTACTTTATAAAGGTAAAATTTGTATCTAAACAAATTAAGCCATAGATGACACCTTTACACCACTCATATAAACAAAAATCAGAGATTAGGGAGTAGGAGGATGGGGGGATGGGGAGATGGGGAGGCTGGGGAGGCTGGGGGAGAGAGTATTAAATTCTGAATTCTCCTTGTCTCCTTGTCTCCTCGTCTCCCCTTCACAGCACCCGTAGCAAACTAGGAATGCTGTCTATCGCTTCTAGGGTGTGAATTTCTGCCAATGCTTGCCGAAAGTTGCCTTCACGTACATCGTAGGTGACTACAACAATCTCTGCTAGTTGCTCCTGAAAACCTGTTTGCACAATTGACTCTAAGCTCACACCATATTTACCAAAGCAAGTCCCCAATTTGCCGATTACTCCGGGTTGGTCTTTGGTGAGGAAACGAGCGTAAAATCGGGTAATTAATTCTGCCATTGGCACAATTTGGCAGTAATCTTGATGCCTACAAGCTAACAGGGGATTTGGGGTAGCTGTACTGGTTTTTAGGGCAGCAACTAGATTTAAAATATCTGAGCATACTGCACTGGCTGTTGCTCCTGCACCAGCACCGGGACCAAAAAACATCACCTGCTTTAGGGGTTCCCCTTCGACGAGAATGGCGTTATAAACGCCGTTAATGCTGGCTAATGGATGTTCTTTGGGTACTAAGGGGGGATGAACTCTCACGGAGAGGGGAGCCAGCGCGTTGCGGAGGTTCCCTCCGTTGTAGCGACTGGCGTGGGGAGGGGAAGAGGGGGGGGAAGGGGTGATTGTTTTGGCGATCGCTAACAATTTAATCACAAATCCCAATTTCTCGGCGTAGGCAATATCTGTTTTACTAACTTGCCGAATTCCTTCACAATAAACGTCTTGCAAGTTGATGCGTCCACCAAAGGCTAATGATGCGAGGATGGCAATTTTATCTGCGGCGTCTAAGCCATCCACATCAGCTGTCGGGTCGGCTTCAGCGTAACCCAACTTTTGAGCATCAGCTAAAACATCGTCGAAGTTGCTGCCTTCTGTTTGCATCCGGGTGAGGATGTAGTTAGTTGTACCGTTAACGATACCTGTGACGGTGTGAATGCGATTCACACTTAAAGACTGCCTCAAAGGTTGAATTACAGGAATACCGCCACCTACAGCAGCTTCTAGCATCACATATACCCCGGCTTGATTGGCAGCTGTGAAAATCTCATCACCAAAACGAGCGATCGCTGCTTTATTAGCGGTGACAACATGTTTACCATTTTCAATCGCTTTCAGAATAAGCGATCGCGCTGGCTCCAATCCCCCAATCAATTCCACAACAATATCTACTGCTGGGTCATTGACAATTGATTCTAAATCTGTAGTTAAAACATTCTCTGGTAATTCTACAGCACGGGGTAATTGAGGCGATCGTACTCCTACTCGATGTATTTCTATCTCTCGCAACAATGGGTGACGTCCGTTCAAATCTTGCAACAACTGCACCGTACCCGTCCCCACCGTGCCTAATCCAAGTATTCCCAGCTTCACACCCACAAACTTTATACCAAATTCCACCAATAACAATTGTAGGTGAGGCATATGCCCCACCTACAATCTTTTATCTTTTTATGAGTCGTAGGTTATGGTTATCTGTTATGAGCTTTAACTCCTAACTTCTAACTCCTGTAGAGACGCGATCAATCGCGTCTCTACAACTTCCGCTCCTCCATTAATACGTTTCTACGTGCCAGCGACCGGCTTTTTTGATTTGCTTCTGGTAATCAGACCAGGTTATACCTTCTTTAGCAGCAGCAGCTGTCAGTGCTGCATCGATACCTTCTTCCATACCCCGCAAACCGCAGATGTATGTATGAGTTTTTTCTTCTTTAATCAGCTTCCACAATTCATCCGCGTGTTCTGCCACCCGATCTTGGATGTACATTCTCCCACCTTGGGGGTTTTTCTGTTCGCGGCTGATAGCGGGAGTTAAACGGAAGTTTTCTGGATACTTTTGTTCCATTTCTTCCAATTCTTCCTTGTATAGAAGGTTGGGAGTTGTGGGAACGCCAAATATTAACCAAGCGAATCCATTAAACTGGTAATCTTGGTTAGCGGCTTTTTCTGCATCCTTAAACATCCGCCACAAATAAGCCCGCATTGGTGCGATACCGGTTCCTGTGGCCATCATGATCACTTTGGCATCTGTGTCATCGGGTAATAACATTTCTTTACCCACAGGACCTGTGATTTTCACTTCGTCTCCTGGCTTGAGGAAACACAGGTGAGTAGAGCAAACACCGTAAACTGTTTCGGCAGTTTCTGGGTGCTTGTACTCCAACTGACGGACGCACAAGGATACTGTTTTATCATCTACATCATCGCCGTGACGAGTCGAAGCGATCGAGTAGAGTCTGAGTTTTTCTGGCTTACCGTTCTTATCTACTCCTGGTGGGATAATACCAATACTTTGACCTTCTAGGTACTTCAAATTACTTTCAGAAAGGTCAAATTTGAGATGTTGAACAATACCAATGCCGTTTTCTTTGACTAACGGTTCATTAGATATACATTTCCCAACAAAAGGAGCATTGGGACGGTAAGTGTTCACGGGAACATCAGCGTGCTTGGCTTTCGCTTGAGTCATGGTGTTGCCTTTTTTGTCCTTTTTGGGCTGTTCTTGCTCAGAGTCGAGTGAATTGCCGAAGCCTTTCACTTCACTGTTAGCTTTTACAGGTGTGGCTTGACCATTTCCTTCAATGTTAGCAGTCTCATCAGCAGTGGCGTTGTTAATAACTTCATTGACACTTTCAGAAGTGGCGTTGTTAATAACTTCGTTTACACTTTCAGATGGAGATTTACCATTAAACTCAATAGCATTTATTGGTTGGATACTAACAATTTTGCCGCCTAAGCGAGTGAGCCGTCGCATTTCTTGATTCATGCGGTTGTAAGGCACTCTGATGAAGACACTGCCACTTTTACGAATTGGGTAGTTCGTTTCATCGGTTTCTTCACTCTGACGCAGACCCACCACTTCGTAGAGGAAGATGCGGCTACCTGATTCTTCATTGGCAGTAGCCTCAAGGGCACCTAGATTGTACATTCGTTCTACCACTCCGATATTTACTTAACCGTTACTAAAAAACCCTTCCCACCACAAGCCTGTCTTAGTTTACCGGATTTCGGTTTCACACGGGTGTTGTAATTGGGAAAAGTGGCATTACAAACAAATGCCTTGCTAGGTACACTCGCAAAAGACATGCAGGCATGGAAAAAAGCACACCTGTTCACCTTCTAAGGTAAAGGATATGTCTTTTGGAGAATGTTAATAATGAGTCAATTTAATGTTTTCTTCTCAAACTTCTTCCCCCGAAAGGGAGATAACTTATACCTACCCAGATAGTAGGCTGCCCCCATAAAGTTAGTTTATATCGGTGAATACCAATCATGGAAGGTGTTCTTATGATTAGTTTTATATCTCCGACTTTGGCAGTCTCCTACATTCAATCAAAATATGAGTATAAATGCATTTATTCTTCGTCATGGCTATTTCCACGACTAGGACAAAGGCTACAAACATTCAGATTTAAGGAGACGTAATTTGATAGTGTCTGCGCTATGACACAAATTCAAAGGGCAGAGGTTGTACTCTTACATAATGTAGTTTCCCACAATATGATGTCATGCCCGTGCTTTTTTGCCAAGAATTATCTAGGGTTGCTACCACACTCCTATATTTTCATCCTTTATATTGATCGAGATAGGGCGATCGCTATCTGGCTGCCAAGTTTGTGAGCGACAACTACAATTTAGTTTCAGCCTGATGTGATTCTGTCAACCTCACACTTTATACCTTGTTCAAGTTGCTAGCTCTTTCTTGGGATATATTCTTGCTTGAAATATCTATGCTAAACAGCGATCGCATTCCTCAAACTCACCTTCTTAAAAAAAAATTATACAAACATTATCAAAGCTATAAGATTATACTTAATAAACTTAAACCATTAAGTCACAAGCAACGATCCCCCCTTACCACGCCAATAATGTGCGTAAGTCCTGCTTCTTTTCAAATCTGCTGATCTATTATTGGCATGGTCGATAGAGTCAAAGATTCTTATTGACATCAAGTATTGTATAGAATAACCCCTTCTGTTAGAATCAAAATAATCACTAGGATTAAATACTTACCTGCACTCAAAGCAGAATTATACGACGGGTAACGAGTATTTTGCTGTATACCCGTTAGATGCTTCATGCAATGGCAGGATAGAAATAACGCAGGACAAACCTTCATCGGTAAACTCCTAGCATAAAATCTGCTGTGTGAAAAAATTATTGATTGACACATCTTTAGCATTTAGAGGAGATTTATGACTAAGCCGGAACGCGTGGTATTAATTGGAGTAGCTGGAGACTCTGGATGCGGTAAATCGACATTTTTGCGTCGTTTAATAGATTTGTTTGGTGAAGAATTAATGACAGTTATCTGTTTAGATGACTATCATTGCTTGGATCGCAAACAGCGCAAAGAAACAGGGATAACAGCACTTGACCCTAGGGCTAACAATTTTGACCTGATGTATGAGCAAATCAAAGCGCTCAAAGAAGGTAAAGCAATTGATAAGCCGATTTACAACCACGAAACCGGTTTACTCGATCCCGCAGAAAGGATAGAGCCGAATCACATTTTAGTGATTGAAGGGTTGCATCCTTTATATGACGAGCGAGTGCGATCGCTAATCGACTTCAGCGTATACTTCGACATCAGCGATGAAGTTAAAATCGCCTGGAAAATTCAGCGTGACATGGCTGAACGCGGTCATCGCTACGAAGATGTTTTAGCGCAAATCAATTCCCGCAAACCTGACTTTGAGAAGTTCATCGAACCGCAAAGAGAATTTGCTGATATAGTTCTTCAGGTATTACCCACCAACCTAATTAAAGAAGACAAAGAACGCAAAGTACTGCGAGTCCGTATGCTTCAACGCGAAGATAAGCAAGGCTTTGAGCCAACTTACCTATTCGATGAAGGTTCAACCATCCAGTGGACTCCTTGCGGACGGAAGCTTACTTGTTCATACCCAGGTATGCAGTTATATTATGGCTCGGATGTTTACTACGGTCGTTACGTCTCCGTACTAGAAGTAGATGGTCAATTTGACAACTTAGAAGAAGTCATTTACATCGAAACTCACCTAAGCAAAACATCTACCAAGTACGACGGTGAGATGACTCACTTGCTACTCCAACACCGTGAGTATCCTGGTTCCAATAATGGTACTGGTTTATTCCAAGTGCTTACAGGTTTGAAAATGCGTGCTGCTTATGAGCGATTGACAGCTACAGAAGCAAAGCTAGCAGCAGTTCAGGTATAAAAGTACTGCAAGTTTTGTGTCAAAGCTTTTGGGGGTGCATGGTGCAGCCCCTATTTTTTTGTAAAAATCAGTATTCTAACTTGAATAGAAGTAGCGTAATTTTTATTTATATTAAAGACATTACCAGAGATTTAGTGTTTTCATGAAGATAAAAGAAACACCAACTGCTAATAGTAGAAATATTGTTATGATTTCATAAATTAGTAGCTGAACTAAATGCTTGCACTTAGTTCATTAGCACAATCACAGGAGGAATTGCCTTTGTCTCGTCGCTATTTATTTACCTCCGAGTCTGTTACCGAAGGTCATCCAGATAAAATCTGCGATCAGATTTCTGATACGATTCTGGATGCTCTGCTAGCACAAGACCCCAGCAGCCGTGTTGCTGCTGAGGTTGTGGTTAACACTGGCTTAGTGTTAATCACTGGTGAAATAACGACCAAAGCGAATGTTAATTACGTCAATCTCGCTAGAAAGAAAATTGCCGAAATTGGCTATACCGATGCTGATAACGGTTTTTCGGCAAATAGCGCCAGCATCTTAATCGCATTGGACGAGCAATCGCCTGACATTGCTCAAGGTGTAAACGCTGCTCAAGAAACCCGCGAAGAGGATAGTGACGAACTATTCGATAAAACGGGTGCTGGAGACCAAGGTATCATGTTCGGCTTCGCTTGCAACGAAACACCAGAACTGATGCCGTTGCCTATTAGTTTGGCACACCGCATTGCTCGCCGATTGGCAGCAGTCCGCAAAACAGGCGATTTAGCTTACCTGCGTCCTGATGGCAAAACCCAAGTCACCATAGTCTACGAAGACGGACGCCCAGTAGGTATTGACACTATTTTGATTTCCACCCAACATACAGCCACTATTGGGGAAATCACCGATGAAGTTGCGGTACAAGCCAAAATTAAACAAGACCTCTGGACAGCAGTGGTCGAACCTGTTTTTGGCGACATCAATATTAAGCCGGATAAGGAGACACGCTTTTTAGTCAACCCCACCGGCAAATTTGTTGTTGGTGGTCCTCAAGGTGACTCTGGCTTGACTGGACGGAAAATCATCGTTGATACATACGGTGGTTACTCGCGTCATGGTGGTGGTGCCTTCTCTGGTAAAGACCCCACGAAAGTAGACCGTAGCGCTGCTTATGCTTGTCGCTATGTGGCGAAAAATATTGTCGCCGCAGAATTGGCAGAAAAATGTGAAGTCCAGTTAAGTTATGCGATTGGCGTAGCTAGACCGACAAGCATTTATGTGGATACCTTTGGTACAGGCAAAGTAGATGACGAAATCTTGCTGGAATTAGTCAAACAGCACTTTGAACTGCGTCCTTTTGGGATTATCCATACCTTCAACTTACGCAACCTACCAAGTGAACGAGGCGGACGTTTTTATCAGGACATCGCGGCTTACGGTCATTTGGGACGGACTGATTTAGATTTGCCTTGGGAACGTACCGATAAGGCAGAATTGTTGAAGCAAGCAGCAAATACTTCACTTTCTCAAGCGATGTTGAAGGCACTCACCTAAAGAGTGAAAAATAAGCGCTATCCAGGCTGACTAGGAAGTAAGTGCTATTGAGGGTATGGGCAACTATCTATATAAGTTGCCTATACCCTCATTATTTGTGTTGCAGGTTTTTTCCCGCCGCAGATTAATCGGTGAAGTTGAACGCAGTTTGCTTCCTAATGAACGAAAGAAGTGGAACTGGCGTTAGGCTATATTAGGCTAGAGATGCAGCATACTGTCGTTTATCTTGCTGCAATCAGCTATTGACAGTAATTTATAAAGTAAAAACAGTGTCAGCCGAAGAGCCATCGATGGATGAACTCCCTACTATAGAATTTCCCTCAAGAGGGAAACTTAAAGCAAGCTCATGGCGCATCCATCAAAAAATTGGCTATGGGTACTTTCTGGCAATTGGGATTGGCTTTTTCGGTTCGCTTACCGGATTGGTAATCGCTAATTCCTACCGGGGACAAGGAATTATCCAATTAAATCAGGCTCACTACCAAGGACAACTACTATCTGATTATCAAGATGCGGTAGTAGGAGCGCAATTATATAGCTCAAATTTGGTTGCTCTAGTAGGAGAAAAAGAACGATTAGTTGCCACAAACGACGAATTTCTCCAGAGTGTTGAAAAAGCAAAGAAATTGACACCAGTAATTGTCAGCTTTATAGAAGGCAAACCGAAGAAATTAGCTTCAACTCAGGCAAGTTTGCAGGCTTTATTGCAGGAATACGCAACTACCTTAGATGCATATGTTGGGGAAATAGAGCCTATTTTGCAGCAAATTGACAAGCCGCAAGTGCAACCAGAGGAAGTTTCTACAGTTAGAGAAAAATTGTTGGCAGTTATGCGTGGTGAAAAAGCCGCACGGCTAGATCAGCTTTCTCAAACATTGGCTCACATCTTGCAAAGTGCCCAAGAAAAAGAGGATAAAAGCACAGAAGATGTAGAGCAGACGAAAATAGTTGAGAGATTTATCGTTATCTTCAGCATGTTAGTGTCAGTGGCGATCGCTGCTATTGTCGCATGGCGAACTTCCAGAGCGATCGCCGAACCCGTAATCACTGTCACTCTAGTCGCTGAACAGGTAGCCAGAAAATCTAATTTTGATTTGCGAGCTCCCATCACCACTGAAGATGAAATTGGCTTGTTAGCTAAATCTCTCAATCATTTGATTGAGCGAGTATCTCAGCGCACTAAAGAACTACAACAAGCCAAAGAATTAGCAGAAGCTGCTAGCAAGGCAAAAAGCCGATTTTTGGCAAATGTCAGTCACGAGTTACGTACACCATTAAATGCTGTTATCGGTTTGAGCCAACTTTTGCAAGATGATGCGGTTGATTTAGGTGTAACCGGAGATTTTCTCACAGATTTGGAAACAATCAACTCCGCAGGTAGGCATCTACTCGAACTAATTAACGATATCCTCGACTTGTCGAAAATAGAAGCCGAGAAAATGACTCTTTATCCAGAGACGTTTGAAATCGCTACATTAATTAATAACGTCGTCTCAACAGTTAAACCTGCCGTAGAAAAAAATGGCAATATTTTAGAACTCGATTACGATCGCGAACTTGGCACGATGTACGCTGATCAAACTAGGCTGCGGCAAGTGCTGTTAAATTTGTTGAGTAATGCTGCCAAGTTTACCACTAACGGCAAGCTGACGCTGGCAATTAAAAGAGATAAAGAATATTTATTACCATACGCACCTTTGGGCATGATTACTTTCACCGTTGCCGATACAGGCATCGGAATGACTGAAAGTCAACAACGGCAATTATTTCAGCCTTTTACTCAAGGCGATACTTCAACGACGAAAAAGTATGGTGGTACTGGATTAGGTCTGGCAATAAGTCGCCATTTTTGCTTGATGATGGGTGGTGAAATTACTGTGAAAAGTCAGCCGGGAGTTGGTACTGTTTTTACTGTCCGTCTGCCACTTACTGTTAAAGAGTAATTTAAGAGTTTTTGCCTAGATCCAAAAGCAAAATAATAAGCGATCGCTCTCAACTTTATTTACAACAGTTTGACAAATCCGGCTTGCTGAAAATGGCGATGGGATGTAAAAGCTTGAGTAATTCCCTTTTGTGTCATTACTACAAAACTGATACAGTCAGTTAACCCCCAATCTTTATCAGGACGTTGGCTGTAAAACGCTTAACCTTCATCAAGCAATTGTTGACTAACAGGAATAATTTTCACACTTTCCAACAATCGCAAACTGTTAATAAAAGCAACTGTCTGACTGCGGTTTCCTGGTGTACACAAAGCGTCAGCTACTTCTAATAGTACAAATTCTGTTGTCACTAAAGGCGTTTTCAACTCAAGCAGTCTGTCCATGACATCAGAAATTATGATATAGGCGATGCATGTATCTAGTTGTATTGTAGGCGATCGCTCTTCTTATGCGGCAGGGGCTAAAAGCTGAGGGTAGACGCTGCTAAAATACCAATTGTATAGCAGCGACTCTCAAGTAGGAGATGAGAAAAGCTTGTATCCTAGTCATACGCACTCCTCACACCCATGACAACAACAATTGATTTTCTCAGTCACCTTAACCCATCCCAACGTCAAGCCGTCGAACACTTTTGCGGTCCGCTGCTAGTTGTTGCTGGCGCCGGAAGCGGTAAAACACGAGCGCTGACTTATCGCATTGCTAATTTGATTCTTAAACACCGTGTCGATCCAGAAAATATCCTAGCGGTTACTTTTACTAACAAAGCCGCACGGGAAATGAAAGACCGGATTCAAAAGCTTTTTGCCGAACAATTGGCAATGTCAGAATACGGTGAACGTTTTGATTTGTTGACAGAATATCAACAAAGTCAACTGAAGTCAAAAGTTTATCGCATTTATATCAAAGATTTGTGGTGTGGAACTTTCCACAGTTTATTTTCTCGGATTCTCCGCTTTGATATCGAAAAATATCAAGATGAAAAAGGACGACGTTGGAATCGCAATTTCTCGATTTTTGATGACTCTGACTCTCAAAGCATTGTCAAAGAAATCGTTACTAAGCAGTTAAATTTAGACGATAAAAAATTTGAACCGCGTTCGGTGCGTTACGCAATTAGTAACGCCAAAAACCAAGGTTTATCACCTCAAGAATTTGAACGAGATAACCCTAAATATTGGGGCAGAGTCGTTGCGGAAGTTTATAGTTGCTATCAAGATAGATTAGCACAAAACAACGCTCTTGATTTTGATGATTTGATTTTAATTCCTGTAAAATTGTTTCAGCAAAACGAACAGGTATTAGGTTATTGGCATCGCAAATTTCACCATATCCTTGTAGATGAATATCAGGATACTAACCGCACTCAATACGACCTGATTCGCTTGTTGGTGACGAACGACGAAGATAACAAAAATAATTGGAATTGGGGCGATCGCTCTGTTTTGGTGGTCGGTGATGCTGATCAATCAATCTATTCTTTTAGAATGGCTGATTTTACCATATTATTGGAATTTCAGCAAGATTTTGGTGATGGTTTGGCAGATGAAGATACCCGCACAATGGTAAAGTTAGAAGAAAATTATCGCTCTTGCGAAAATATTCTTGAAGCTGCAAACCAACTAATAGAAAATAACACCCAACGAATTGATAAAATTCTTAAACCGACGCGGGGAACCGGTGAAAAGATTTATTGTCACAAAGCTGATGATGAGATTGATGAAGCACAATTTGTAATCAATCAAATTCGCACTTTAGAAAGGCAAAATCCCGAAGTAAACTGGGGTAACTTTGCGATACTTTATCGCACGAATGCTCAATCTCGTCCTTTTGAAGAATCTTTAGTAAGGGCGGGAATACCATATACAATTGTCGGAGGATTGAAATTTTACGATCGCAAAGAAATTAAAGATGTATTAAGTTATTTAAAGGCGATCGCTAATCCAGCTGATACCCTGAGTTTATTACGAGTTATTAACACTCCTAGACGCGGTATTGGTAAAGCCACCATAGACGCTTTAACAAACGCTGCCCAACAATTAGGGACAACACTGTGGGAAATACTTATCGACGAGACATCAGTTAATACATTAGCTGGACGTTCTGCGAAAGCTGTAAATAACTTTGCTCAAATGATTCGCAAATCGCAAGAACAAGTCAGCACAGTTCCCGTTTCCGAGGTTGTACAACAATTGCTAGAAGCTTCTGGTTACGTTCAAGATTTGCAAAATCAAGGTACAGAAGAAGCTGACAACCGATTGCTAAACGTTAAAGAACTTTATAACGCAGTATTGCAATTTGAAGAAGAAAATGAAGATGTCTCGTTAGGTGCTTTTTTAGAAAGTACCTCCCTGAGTTCGGATTTGGATAACTTAAAAGAAGGACAAAAAGCGGTTTCTCTGATGACTTTACACTCTTCTAAAGGATTAGAGTTTCCCGTTGTGTTTTTGGTGGGGTTAGAACAAGGATTATTTCCTAACTATCGTTCTTTAGATAATCCAACAGCTTTAGAAGAAGAACGTCGCTTGTGTTATGTGGGTATTACTCGCGCTCAAGAGCGGTTATATTTATCACATGCTCGCGAACGTCGTTTATATGGAAATAGAGAACCAGCAGTGCGATCGCAGTTTCTCAACGAATTACCAGAAGAATTACTCACCAGCGCTGATCAAATGAAGCAAACTTTCACGAAAACTCCGTCTGTAGGTGCTTCTGTGTCACCTGGAAAGCAACAAAATATACAAAATTGGCAAGTAGGCGATCGCGTCTTGCATAAAAGTTTTGGCATCGGTGAAATCACTCATGTATTTGGTTCAGGTAATAAACTCTCTGTAGCGATTAAATTCAGCACTCTCGGTCAAAAAATAATCGACCCCAGAGTAGCGCAATTACAACGAGTGGAATAAATAGTTTTGATTTTTCGGGGCAAATTTATTAAAAAGTTGCCCCCTATTTTGTAACTTACAAAAATAGCGCAGGTGATATATGAAAAAAGGTTCCTAATGTTTTGGCTTGACTCTTACTAATACCTCTTTTTCCATTTATCACTTCTGAAGTAATACCCTTTGAACCAAAAATTTCTAGTAAGTCTTTTTGTTTTAAGTCTCGTGCCAGCATTAATTCATGCAATACATCATGGGGAGTTGCAGCTTTCAATTGATAGTGTTTCTTTTCATACTGCTCAATTACTGTTACTAACAACTGCAACACTTCAACTTGTTCTGCTGTCATGTTTTCACCCAAATCCATGAGTTTTTCTACCTCGTTTAATAGACGCTTATATTCTTCAGCGCTATCAATGACTCGTGGCAGAGTTTCGGCAAGCAGCTTAATGTATTCTTCTCTATTCAATGTTTTTTATAAATGCATTCCAGTTAGCAAGTAAGGTGCGTATTTTGTCACATAACACACCTTACATATCTTGTTACGAAGTAATTCTAAACTTAGACGTTGCATTACTCCCAGGTATAGTTCGCAAGTTTACCCAAAAATAAGACTGTACCGACTGTGTTAACAGCTAAAGTTAAACCATCATTTAACGAGTCGATAAAGCGTCTCTTTTGTCTTTCTGGTGTTTGCGTAAGTTTTTCAAGCACTGCATTATCTTTTTTTGATAACAAGATATCTACACCAGAAGAATCTCGTGTAGGTGTACTTTCTTTATTTGCTAAATTATCTGAAATCTCAGTTTCTGGAAATGTAGAAAAAATCTCGTTATCTTGAAAAAGTTGAGCCACTATTTGATTAGATAAAACCCGAATTTGTTCTTCAAACTCAACTTGACTCACCTCACTCATTACCACCGCAGACTTTAAATCTTCTGTCTGGCTAACGAAGTCTTGACCCTCAACTTGACGAAATGTGGGTGACATTCCTAATTCTAATTCAATCTCAATAGGCACTTTTAACATTAAAGAGACATGAAGTTTGTTACCTTGTAAATGGCAGTTAGGTTCGGGTAAAGCAGACATAAGTTTTAATAAATTCTAGAGATTTTATATTTAAGTTAGTACAATCAGCAAAAAATTAGTTAAAAGGAGGCTCACCACCCTTTAACAGGGTGGTGATAATGTTTCCCATAACAAACAATTAGCAATCAAATGACTAACTCATCTCTGCTGATTGTAATACATCTTGTGCCGTTAATTGCTTTGGTTCACATTCATTTTCAGGATAACATACGGGTGACTTCGCCCGAACTTCTGGTTCAATTAACAGGTCAGGCTCTAGAAAAATAGGTAATCTCTGCTTGATAGAAGGTACTGAAGTTATGTAAACTTGGGGATTGATGGTAATGGGAATATTCAGTTTGATGGGAACTGTGAATTCACATTCGCAGTTGTTAGCGGGATTTGGTTGGTAAGTAGCCATAAGTTCCACTCCTGTTGATTTACAAGTTGTTTGAGTTGACTATTTTGCTTCTTGATAGAAGGTACTGAAGTTATATAAACTTGAGGATTGATGGTAATAGGAACATTCAGTTTGATGGGAATTGTAAATTCACATTCGCAATAGTTAGCATTCTGTTGGTAAGTAGCCATAAGTTGCACTCTCTTTGGTAGTAAAGAAATCGTTGGTGTAGAAGGTTGAGTTTTTTTGTTTCCCTTCTGATATGTAATAGGCATCGCAAATTCAACTTATGCAGTAATCAGACATTTATATTTGAAAAATTACTCAAATGCTTGTTATTCAAAGCTTTCAGGACTACACACTTGTATCAGCAACTTAATCGCACTGACGGTTAATTAGCCGCTATGAAACGTCACAAAGTACAACGTAAGTGCAATAAAGACAAATTGTATTTACTGGAGTTTATATAATAAAATTTTCGGCAGATATATATTGCCTATTCAAATGTGAATAATGCAAAACCGGGTTTATGACTGCGATTATCAAAGGAACCCGGTTCGTGTAAGTTTAATTTTTATTGATAGATAAATTACTATGTTGATTTGAGAGGAATAACCCCTCGGTCAAAAACGCGGTTATCAATCCCAATACCGCTAACTTCTATTTTATCTGCATACACTTCATATGCCGCAAAACTCAAGTTGCTGGTAGAATATTCAGTCCATTCGTTTTTGCCTACAGGACGATTACCCGCACCAGCACCACAAATTATATAAGTCGTTCCATTAATCGCACGAGTACGCTCATAATGGTGTTCGTGACCGTTGATATAAAGCTGAACCCCATATTTTTGAAACAGGGGAGTGAAGGTTTGAATAAAAGCTGGATTACTTCCGTAAACACCTGACGCATAAACTGGATGATGACCAAAAACTACTTTCCAAGTTGCTTTAGAGCGACTTAATTCTTGGTCTAACCAAGAAACCTGGTTTTTCCAGTCAGCATTATCGTTGGTATCTAGCGCGAAAAATTGCACAAGTCCACGACTAAATGTGTAATAGCGTCCTTTCATATTAAAGTCGGGATATTTAACTTGCTCTGTGCCGTTTGCCGTGCGAATATCATGATTGCCTAAACAAGCTTGAAATTTGACGTTTTGTTTGAGCAAAGCTGCATAGGGACGCTCAAATACTTCGCCGATTTTTTCCATCTCACCATTGTTATAGATGTTATCTCCAGCCAAAACTATTAAATCGTAAAGATTTTTGCTGTGATAATTCGTCATCGCTTGAGCGACATTATACTGTCCTTTTGCACCGGTTCCCGTATCTGCTACAGAAACAAAACGTAATAGTAAGTCTTTTTTTGCGGGATTAGGCTTAATCTGACGACTGAAGCTTTTGCCAGCATAAACGACTGCTGCGATACTCCCGTAGGAAGTGGCTGCTGCGATCGCACTCAAACTAGAGAATAATAAAAATTGACGGCGTTTTAGGCTCATAGTTGACTCAATTTAAAATGAAGCAAGTTTATCAAGAATGGAGTTGGGAGTTAGGAGATCCTGACTCCTTCAAGTGATACATTAAGGCTGAAGACACGCTAATTATAAAAAATTATCCCGTTTGAGCCGCACCTTGCTGTAACGTCAGGAAACTTTCATGTCACAAGACAAGCCGAATTCACAACCACCACGCAAGAAACCAGAACGTCAACCGACATCAAGGCAGCAAAGAACTAAAATGCAGCCTTTTTGGAAAGCGCAAACTATCAAACTTTTGCGTGGGACAATTGGCACTTTAGAAGGTGCGGTGGAGAAATTGGAGACAGAACCCGCACCCGGTACTAAGGAAACCCCTGGTTTCTGGGGTGGAGTTTTAGCAAAAATTCGCTCTTTGTTACCAGAAAATTTCTCAGCAAAGCTGTCAGATACAGCTTTGACAGGAATTATTGCTACAATTTCAGTAATTTTGATTTGGACAACTTCAACGGTGTTGACTGGTAAACCTGCTGAAGTCGCAACTGTTCCCCCAGTGAAAGAAACACCATCCCGAACTATAACTACCCCACCAGCAGAAATCATACCAGAACCGCAGCCACCAGCGGAAATTCCCCCACCACAAGCAGAAATTCCTCCACTAGCAGAAGCGGAACCGACACCCGAACCGGAACCAATACCGGAACCGGAACCGACACCAATATTAGAATTGACACCAGAACAAAGATTGATTGCAGCGATTGAAAATCAAGTAGGAGAAATTAGCGATCGCTTTGCCGAGGGTCTCATAAAATCTATTCAAGCAAACTTTAGCACCAGCAATCTCACTGTCAAAATTACTGACGATTGGTATACCCTGAAAGAATCGCAACAGAACAAACTAGCAGCCGATATTCTCCAACGCTCGAAAGAACTTGATTTTAGCCATTTGGAAATTACCGACTCTCAAGATAAATTAGTAGCGCGTAACCCCGTCGTCGGTACTGAGATGGTGATTTTTAAACGGCAAATTTAGGGGTTTATTCTTAACATACCACTAGAATTACTTAGCATTATGTGGTTTATTAGTAGTGCAGGTAACTTTTGTTGGGTTACTGTCGTAAAACTAGTACATATACCCTATGAGTTACCGTTGGGGCTGGTTGTTGGGGATAGCGATCGCTTGTGGAAATCTTTCTTGGGCAAATAGTGCATCAGCGCAAATTAGCCCAGATACCACTTTACCGAATAATTCCATTGTCACACCACAAGGGCAGATATTCAATATCACGGGTGGAACCACTGTTAAAAACAACTTGTTCCACAGCTTTCAACAATTCTCCGTTCCCACTGGTGGCACAGCTTTTTTTAATAATGCTCTTGACATTAGTAACATTATCGGCAGGGTAACGGGTAATTCAATTTCCAATATTGATGGATTAATTCGCGCAAATGGGACAGCTAACGTATTTCTACTCAATCCCAACGGAATTATTTTTGGCAATAATGCCAGTTTAAATGTTGGCGGTTCCTTTGTTGGTTCTACAGCTAACGCCATTCAATTTGGAACTTTGGGAATTTTCAGCGCAACTACCCCAAATGCACCTACACCATTATTGACAATCAATCCTTCCGCATTGCTGTTTCTTCAACCTTCACCCGCAGCAATTACAAATAGCTCAACTGCACCCGCAGGAGTGAATTTAGCAGGTGTTGAAGTTACAGGCTTGAGAGTGCCAGATGGTCGCAGTTTACTATTGGTGGGTGGCGATGTCAATATTGATGGTGGTAGCCTGAGAGCTTACAACGGACGTATCGAGTTAGCCGGATTAGCCGCACCTGGGAATATAGGGTTAGATTTCACAGAGAATATACTTAGCTTGGGTGTTCCCAATGTGCAACGAGCGAATGTATCTTTAATTAATGGCGCTGAGTTAAATGTCCGTGGGAGTGATGCTGGTGCGATCGCCATCAATGCTCAAAACGTGAGTTTAGCAGGAGCAAGTAAAGTCAGAGCGGGGATAGCCACGGGATTAGGTACACCCGAAAGCAAAGCAGGAGATGTTGACATTAATGCTACAGGGGCAACGACTTTAAGCGATGGTAGCTTTATTGCTAATGTGCTGCAAAACACATCAGTAGGTAAAGGTGGCAATATCAATATTACTACAGGTTCGTTTGCCCTGATTAATGGTAGTGTCTTAAACACCAGTACTTTTGGACAGGGAGATGCTGGTAATATCTCAATACAGGCTAGAGACGCTGTTTCACTCTCATTTGCCAACATCTTCAACAATATAGAATCTGGGGGAGTAGGCAATGGTGGCAACATTAATATCACCGCACCTTCACTTACCTTAACTGATGGTTCTCAATTGCAAGCTGGGCTGCGTACTGATGCCCAGAATAACCTTCCAGGAGGTCGGGGAAATGGGGGAAATATCAATATTGATGTCAGCGGTGTAGTCAATCTATTAGCTTCTGGCATTTTTGCCGATGTGGAAAATGGCGCACAGGGCAATGGCGGTAACATTAATATCAAATCAGGTTCGCTGTCTTTAGGCGAGGGAACTGTTATAAATGCAAGGACTGCTGGAAAGGGAAATGCAGGTAACATCTTTGTGCAAGCTAGAGATGCTGTTTCCCTAAAGAATGCTTCTATTTTCAGCGCTGTGAATCCTGGAGCCGTGGGTAACGGTGGCAATATTACTATTCATGCTCGCAACACTGTTACCTTTGACAATAGTTTTGCCTTCAACGATGTGTTTCGTAATGGTGTCGGCAAAGGGGGAAACATCCAGGTAACAACTGGAACTCTCTCATTGATCAATGGTTCCCAACTGAGTAGTAATGTCTCAGGACAAGGGGACGCAGGCAATATCACCGTTGATGCCCGCGATGCAGTTAATTTAGATGGCATAGTCGAGCCTGCAATTAGTGGTATTCAAAGTAGCTTGCTAACCAATGGTGTAGGCAAAGGGGGAGACATCCGGGTAACAACTGGTTCCCTTTCCGTAACAAACGGCGCGTCATTAGCTACTAGCAGCGATGGGCGGGGAAATGCAGGCAATATCATTATTAATGCCCGCGATACTGTTACTTTTGACGGTCTGGGAAGCGATAAAGGATTACCCAGTAATGCAAACAGCACAGTGGGAAGTAATGGTGTAGGAAACGGTGGAGAAATCCAAGTAAATGCGAGGGCGCTATTCTTAAAAAATAGCGGTCAAATCAATGCTACTAGTTTTGGGCAAGGCAATGCAGGCAAAATCACCATCGATACCCGCGATATCGTTAGCTTTGACGGCGTAGGTAGCAATGGACTCTCTAGTGGAGCATTTACTTTAGGAAGTAATGGCAATGGGGGAGATATCCAGGTGACAACTGGAACACTTTCATTGACTAACGGCGGTGAGTTGTCTACATTCGCACGGGGGAATGCAGGAAATATCACTGTTAATGCCCGTGATGCCATTAACTTTGATGGGGTAGGCAGCGATGGACTTCCAAGTGGTGCCATTAGCCTATTATTATCTGGCGGTGTGGGCAGAGGGGGAGACATTCAAGTAACAACAGGTTCGCTTTCAGTTACCAATGGCGCTCAACTAGCTTCATACACAGGTGGAAAAGGTAATGGCGGTAATATTACCATTGATGCCCGCGATGCGATCGCCTTTAACGGCATCGGCAGTAATGGACGCATCAGCGGCGCATTTAGCAATGTAGCTTCTTCTGGTGTGGGTAGAGGTGGAGATATTCAGCTAACAAGTGGATCGCTTTCTTTAGCTAATCAAGCTCAAATTAATTCCGCCACTTCTGGTGTGGGTAGAGGTGGAGATATTCAGCTAACGAGTGGGTCGCTTTCTTTAGCAAATCAAGCTCAAATTAATTCCGGCACTTCTGGGCAAGGCGATGCAGGTAATATCTCATTAAATGTAGATAATGCGATTTCACTAAATAACAGTTTAATTCGAGCGGCTGTCTCTCCTGGCGGTGTTGGCAAGGCAGGCAATATTGATATTTTGACACGATCGCTCTCATTAACAAATGGTGCAGAAATTGATTCTGTTCTGTTGCGATCGCCTAATCAGCTAATTGCTGGTGGTAGGGGAAGCGGGGGAAATATTCGGATCAATGCTTCTGATTCTCTGACACTTTCTGGAGCAAGCGATCGCGGATTTTCTAGCGGAATATTTACTACTAGCGATCGGGGTACATCCGGACCAGCAGGAAATATTATCATCTCTACAGATAAATTTGCCGTGCGAGATGGTGGAATTGTTTCTGCTCTGACCTCCAATCCTGATAATGGAGGCAACATTACTCTTAATGCTCGCACCTTTGAAGCTCTTAACGGTGGGCAAGTAACTACCAGCACCCGCAGTAGTGGTAACGCTGGAACTATCAAACTCAATGTTAGAGACAGACTCACCTTAGCAGGAAGCGATCCGAACTACACTCAACGCATTGCCCAAGTTGAACAACGTTTGCGTCAACCAGGTGAAACTGACCAACTTGGGGATGTCGTCATCAATGAAGGTGCAGCTAGTGGAATCTTCGCCACCACTGCTGTTGGTTCTACAGGTAATGGTGGTAGCATTTTCATTGACCCCCGCCAAGTCACAATTCGCGATGGCGCAAAAATATCAGTTAATAGTGATGGCAAAGGCAATGCAGGCAATATCACACTTCAAGCAGGTACTCTTACCCTTGACAACGGAGCATCAATTTCTGCCCAAACTGCCGGCAGCCAAGGTGGTAATATCAACCTGCAACTAAAAGATGTTTTAGTCTTGCGTCGCGGTAGTCAAATTTCCACCACCGCAGGCACCGCTGAAGCTGGTGGTAATGGCGGGAATATTACAATTAATACACCCTTCATCATTGCCGTACCCAAAGAAAACAGCGACATTGCCGCAAATGCCTTCAGTGGGAATGGTGGCAATGTTAACATCCGCGCTCAGGGTATTTATGGGATTGAAGCGCGATCGCAACCCACACTTGAAAGCGATATCACTGCTAGTTCTCAATTTGGACTCAGCGGTGAAGTTATTATCAATACACCCGATATCGACCCTAGCCAAGGATTAGTCGAACTACCCGCAGGTGTGGTAAATGTCCCAAGACTAATTTCTTCTAGCTGTGCAGCCTTTGACAAGAAGGGTAGCGAATTTATTGTCACCGGACGCGGTGGTTTACCCCCCAGTCCAGACGATTTTCTTAGTGGTGATGTCGTGTGGTCAGATGATCGTGGGATACCAAAGGCACGCTCCGCGATCGCCACTATAACGCAGCAACCTGCAAAAACATCCGTAACCTCACCAGCCTCAAAACCAAAAGCTATAGAAATTATACCTGCTACCGGTTGGGTGTTTAATAATCAGACGGGGGAAGTAACGCTGATTTCCTCTGCACCCAATGCGAGTAATTCCGGCTTCACTCCTCCCAGTTGCTCTAAATAAATTTGAAACCCTCTTTTCAGATTAGTCCGCGTAGGCGGACTTTGTTTGTGTAGCCGCGACTTCCAGTCGTCGGGGCGCCTACCGTAAAGACGTTCCGGCGGAACGTCTCTACAATTTATTAACTCAGTGCTGATTGATACGCTTTAACTTGCAAATCTATCCCGGTGATGGCAGTACCAACGACTACTGCGAAGGCTCCTAAATCCAAAGCTTGACGCGCCATTTGAGGTGATGAAATGCCACCTTCACAAATTGCAGGAATGTCTAATTCTACCATTTGCTTGAGGAGTTCCCAACCGGGGGGAGCAAGATGCTTAGTTGCGGCTGTGTATCCAAAAAGCGTTGTTCCTACAATGTCAGCACCAGCTTTTGTAGCTAAAATAGCCGCCTCGATTGTATCGACATCTGCCATTACTAATTTGCCTAATTCCTGATGAATTCGGGTAATAATATCGCTTACCGTTTCACTGCCAGGACGATTTCTAGTAGTCGCATCTATAGCTATAATATCCGCTCCGGCTTTCGCTACCGCAGATGCATGATGAAATTGTGGCGTAATGTATACTTCAGTTCCTGCTATAACTTGCTTCCATAGCCCAATAATTGGCACTTTCACGCGATCGCGCACGGCGATAATGTGTGCCGGGGTATCGATTCTTACGCCAACCGCACCGTTATTCACCGCTGCTTGGGCGATCGCTGCAATTATGGTTGGTTCATACAGTGGCGAATCAACAGGGGCTTGACAGGAGACAATTAGTTTGTGACGTAGGGTTTCTATTGACATGGAGGGGGAGGGGGAGAGGGGGGGACAAGGGAGCAGGGGGAGCAGAGGGAGAGGGGAAGTGGGGGAAGAATTTTTATAACTCCTGACTCCTGACTCCTAACTCCTGACTCCTAACTCACCACACTCATCGGTTGTTGTGGTATAAAGACGGTAAAAATTGAGCCAATGTTTACGGTAGATTCTACTTCAATTCGACCGCGATGCAGTTCTATAAGTTGTTTGGTTAATGCTAAACCAACGCCGGTGCCTTCATAGCGACGCCGTAGGGGTGTATCTAGTTGTTGAAATTTTTCAAATAGTAGTGGCAATTGCTCTTCCGGAATGCCAATACCAGTATCTTCCACTTGAAAGATAGCGTTGTCGTCTTCTACCCAAAGACGTAAAGTTACGCTGCCACCTTCTGGGGTGAATTTGATGGCATTACTTGACAAATTCCAGAGAATTTGTTCTACTCGCGATACATCTGCGGTAAAGCGATCGCGTTGGGGATTGATTTGTAAATCTAATTTAAGTTGTATCTGCTCGCTTATGGCTTTTTCTTGCAACGATTCCACAGTTCTTTGAGCTATATTCGTTAAAGAAAATTCCGAAATATTTAAAACTGCTTTTCCTGCCTCTATTTGGGATAAATCGAGGATATCATTTATCATTTCTAATAAATGTTCTCCACTGTCGTGGATTGTTTGTAGATAATCTCGTTGACGTTGACTTAACTCTCCTAAGGGCCAGCGTAACAAAGTCGAAGACATACCGATTACATAAGTTAAAGGAGTGAGCAATTCATGGCTGATAGTCGCGAGAAATTCACTTTTAAGACGATTAGCAGCTTCAGCGGCAACTAAGGCTTCGTGTAGAGCCATTGTGCGCTCAATTACGCGGTTTTCCAAAGTTTGTTTTTCTTCAGTCAGCGATCGCATTAACTCAGATTGATAAATAGCGATCGCTAATTGTTCAGCGATAGAAGTCAGCAAATTTATTTCACTTTCAGTCCAATGATGTGAATCATGGCATTGATTAGCAATCAACAGTCCCCAAACTTTTTCCTCATAAATAATCGGTGCGGCTAACTTTGCCCGGACTTTAGTTGTCCTGAAAAAGTTTAACAAACACTCTGACAAAACATAAGTTTCTTGTACATCATCAACTACTAAAGTAAAGCCTTGGCGATACTTATCCCAACATTCAGAAGGGGGCACAAAGCAATTTTTTTCTTGATAATTCAAGACCGACGGAATAGCATCTGTAGCGCGTGCTTCGTAGACAATACAACCCGTAGATTGTTGCCAATCATCCAGTGATTGGGATGATGGAGCAAATGCTGACTCTTGTACAGACGCGATTAATCGCGTCTGTCTTGATTCATCAAATTTATAGATTACCAATCGGTCTAATTCCAAAAACTCCCGCACTTGTGCGATCGCTGTTGCCATAATTACCTGCAAATCCTGGCTTTTGCGGATCTGATTTGTCACCTGATTTAATAATCGTTCTTGAGAAATCTGTTTTTTCAGAGCATCTTCTATTGGCTGACAGGTAGAACCATAATTAAAGTTGGCATCTGAAGCTTTAGAGGGCTGATTTGGCTGTGGCAGCAGATATTCTAATAATAACAGCGTGAATTTGCCTTGAAGCGTGGCATCATTAAGACTGGGAATTTGCAGATAGCGTTCGAGGTGTTGGTAAGTGTGAGAATCATGAGCAAACAAATCTTTCAGTTGCGAGATAAAGGAAGCGATCGCTTCGGAATTAAATGTCAAACTAGCGTACAATGTTGCGTTTTGAGTCAGTGGGATAAATTCTCTCTCGATCCCATTTTCTTGTTGTGGCAATGACACATTATTTAAATCCGGAAAACTTCCCGCAACGCACATTCCTACATTTTCTTCTTGGTTTCCCACCAACAGAGCGCTAAACTGCTCTGAAACCACCAAGGTAAACTTTTGCTTTTGCCACTCACTCTTACTTATAATCGGTGCCAGCACAGCCTCTGTCAGAACCAAAGCTGCACTTCCCACTGCTTCAAGTTGCATCTGCTGCAATAATTCCCCAAGCTGATTAAATACATCTATTGGCAAAGTTCGAGAAAAGCTCAAATCAGGAGAACTAAGCATTTTCAAAAAATAGAGTGAGAAGGGCTGGATGCTGTGCGATAAAGTTTTTTTGTTTCTTAACCAACAGTTTAAAACGGTAATAGAAGATTATGCATCGAATAAATGCCACATCTGTAGGATTGAACAACTCAGAAGGCGTAGTTTTTTTTGAACAAACTCCAGCCCCTTTGGTGTTTATTACGGCTGCTGATACGGATATTCAGACTTTGGCAGCTGCATTTCCCAAATTACCATCAACATTTCCGGCATTAAGAGTCACCAATTTATTGCAGTTACAGAATCAAATAAATATTGACACATACGCAGAGCAAATTTTGGAATTTGCCCAAGTTATAATTTTACGACTGTTAGGAGGACGCTCCTACTGGTCTTACGGTTTGGAAGTAGTGCAGGAAATTGCCGAGCGTAATGGCACAACCCTAATTGTAATGCCAGGAGACGATGCTCTTGATGCCGATTTGATCACTCTCTCAACTCTCCCTGTAACTGCTGTAAACCAAGTATGGCAATACTTCCGCGAAGGTGGCGTAGAAAATATTGTCAACGCTTTCAAGTATATTACCGATACTTGCCTTTCAACTTCTTTTAATCCCCCATCACCGCAAGTAGTGCCGCGCGTCGGTTTGTATTCCCCCCTCCTCCTCTCCCCCACTTCCCTAGAGACAAGGGTTATCGCGTCTCTACAACTCCCCAAAGTCGGCATCATCTTCTATCGCGCTCATTATCTAGCGGGAAATACCAAGGTAATTGATGCTTTGTGCGAAGCTTTGGCAAAGCGGAATTTAGAACCGGTGCCTTTGTTTATTTCTTCATTGCGCGATCCTGATGTCCAAGCTGAGTTAATCGAGTTTTTTCAGCCAAAGGACTCAGAACAAGTTGCACTGCTGCTAAATACTACCAGTTTTTCTTTGGCGCGGTTGGATACAGAAACACCCCAGCTTGAACTGTGGCAAAAGTTAGATGTGCCGGTGTTGCAAGTTATTCTTTCTGGTGGTTCCCTTGAGCAGTGGGAGTCGCAGTTTCAAGGACTTTCACCCCGCGATATGGCAATGAATGTGGCTCTGCCGGAAGTTGATGGACGGATTATTAGCCGCGCTGTGTCTTTTAAAGCTGTGCAAACTCGCAATCCGAATTTAGAAACGGATGTCGTAGTTTATGAAGCGATCGCTTCACGGATTTCGTTTGTCGCTGACTTAGCAAAAAATTGGGTACGTCTGCGCTCAACACCACCCGCAGAACGTCATGTAGCTTTAATTTTGGCTAATTATCCCACCCGCGATGGTCGCATTGCTAATGGTGTGGGATTGGATACGCCGGCTAGTTGTGTGGAAATTCTTAAGGCTTTGCAGTCTGCCGGATATCATGTGGAAAATCTACCCGCAGATGGAGACGAGTTGATTCAACGTCTTACAAGTGGGGTGACGAATGACCCGGAAGGTAAAGAGTGGCGTCCGGTACAACAATGTGTTTCTGCTCTGGAGTATGCGGAGTATTTTAGTGATTTACCGGAGGCTGTAAGGCAGGGTGTTGGTGAGCGGTGGGGTTTTGGTTTTGAAACGAACCGCAGAGAAGCAGAGAGGAGGACACTTCCGTGCGGGGGTTCCCCCCCGTTGAGGAACGTGTCCGTCGCAGAGGAAGAAATAGAAGAGAGTTTTGCGGTTTCGGGTCTTCAATTTGGAAATGTCTTTGTGGGTGTTCAGCCGGCGCGGGGTTATGATATTGACCCTAGTTTGAATTATCATGCGCCAGATTTGGAACCAACTCATGCTTATTTGGCTTTTTATTATTGGGTCAAGTCATGTTTTGCTGCTGATGCTGTGGTTCATGTGGGGAAACATGGCAATTTGGAATGGCTACCGGGTAAAAGTATCGCTTTATCGGATAGTTGTTATCCCGAAGTGGCTTTGGGAGCGCTTCCGCATTTGTATCCGTTTATTGTGAATGACCCTGGTGAGGGTTCACAAGCGAAGCGTCGCGCTCAAGCGGTGATTATAGATCATCTGACACCGCCGATGACTCGTGCGGAGCTTTATGGTTCTTTGCACCAGTTGGAAAACTTGATTGATGAGTATTATGAGGCTGAAAGTTTAGATCCTTCGCGTTTATCAACGATAGGCGATCGCATTACTCAATTAATTCTTCAAGAAAATTTACATATAGATTTTCAAATCAGGCAAAATCAAGAGTCTTCTGTTTTACCTTTTGACTTATCGGTTTTACCTTCTATTGATGGTTATCTTTGTGAGTTAAAAGAGGCTCAAATCCGCGATGGGTTGCATATTTTTGGCAAATGTCCTGATGGTCGTCAGTTGCGAGATTTAATTGTGGCGATCGCACGTCTTCCCAATCGTCATCATATCGGATTCACCCGCGCGATCGCTTTATATTTAGGTTTAGATTTCGACCCCATCACAGCAGATTTTGGAAAAGAGTTTTTTCTCACGGAAGGTCGCAAAGACGCAGAGTATGGAGATAATGAGCTTTCGATCAAAGACGCAAAACTTAATTCCTGTCGCACTTTAGGCGATGTTGTTGAAGTATTAGAAGAATACGCAGCCGAGTTAGTCGAACAATTAATTACTCCTAACTTTTGTACAGACGCGATTAATCGCGTCTCTACGACACCACTCTCCCCCGTTTTAAACTGGATAAAACTGTGGCTTCTTCCTGCTCTTGAGCAAACCCACGAAGAAATTACTTACTTGTTACATGGACTTGATGGGGGATATATCCCTAGCGCTCCTGCCGGCGCACCCACACGCGGACGCCCGGAAGTCTTACCCACGGGTAGAAACTTTTACTCAATTGACATCCGTGCCATTCCTACAGAAACGGCTTGGGATATAGGCAGGAAGGCAGCGGAAACTCTCATCGAATGTTATACGCAAGAAAATGGCGAGTATCCGAAAACACTGGCTTTGTCTGTATGGGGAACTGCCACAATGCGGACTGGGGGTGATGACATCGCTGAGGCGTTAGCTTTACTCGGTGTGCAGCCTGTGTGGGACGGTATGGCGCGGCGGGTGGTGGATTTGGAAATTTTGCCCCTTTCGGTTTTGGGGCGTCCTCGCGTAGATGTGACGTTGCGGATTTCTGGCTTTTTTCGGGATGCTTTTCCCAATTTAATTGATTTATTTGATACGGCGGTGCAAGCAGTGGCGGCGTTAGATGAACCATCAGCACAGAACCCCCTAGCAGCGCAAGTACAGGAAGAAACAGATTTGTGGATTGCCCAAGGTTTAACCTCAGAAGAAGCCCAAGTGCGATCGCGTTACCGGATTTTTGGTTCTAAACCAGGTGCTTACGGTGCTGGACTCCAAGGTTTAATCGAATCACAAAACTGGACAGATGACGAAGATTTAGCTCGTGCTTACATGAATTGGAGTTGCTATGCTTATTCTTCGGAAAGAGGAGGGGGAGAGGGGGGGACAAGGAGAGGGGGGGACAAGGAGAGGGGGGGACAAGGAGGACTCCTTGAAGACAAAGCAATTAATAACTCCTCACTCCTAACTCCTAACTCCCCACTCCCCACTCTTCACTCCCCCACTCCTAACTCCCCACTCCCCGCTCCTGAAGCATTTGAGCAACGCTTAAAGCATATGCAAATAGTGCTGCAAAACCAAGATAACCGCGAACACGATTTGCTCGATTCTGATGATTATTATCAATTTCAAGGTGGTTTAACAGCAGCAGTACGTTCTGTACAGGGCAAAAATCCTCAAACCTATTTTGGTGATAATTCTATTCCCGCTAACCCGCGAGTTCGTCACCTGAAAGAAGAAATCGCACGGGTGTATCGTTCTCGTGTAGTTAATCCTAAATGGATTGAGGGAATGATGCGTCACGGTTATAAAGGAGCATTTGAAATGGCAGCGACGGTGGATTATTTATTTGCTTACGATGCTACAGCAAAATGCGTCGAAGACCATATGTATCAGGGGATTGTCGATGCTTATTTAGGCGATCGCACAGTTTGTGAATTTATCCAAGAAAAGAATCCGTGGGCATTGCGTGATATTGCTGAGAGAATGTTAGAAGCACATAAGCGCGGTTT
>JBPCQW010000596.1:0-18480 GCA_050997715.1 Hassallia sp. | reverse complement strand
CTTTTAAGGCATCTATTAAGGCATCAAATGAACTTCGATTTAAGGTGAATTTTACGTTTGAGGATGATGTTAATGCTTCGATCTGACCTCTGTCTGCATCTCTCCATTTAACTCCTGCAAAGATTGCGATTCCCGTGATGCAGATAAAAGATGCGATCGCTAGTCGAGTTATTTGCCTTTGAACTTTAACCTTTTCTTTGGCTCTTGCTACTTCAATTTCTGCTTTTGCCGCTGCTGCTTCAGTTTCCAATCGTTGCCGAATATCGCGCTGTTCTACCTCTTGGCTAGCGGCTAAAAATTGATAATCTAAATCGCTTAAACTTTGCATTGCTACCCAAGCTTGAGCATCTTGTAGCGCTTGTCCTCGCAATAAGCGTGACTCATCTTGACGCTGTGAAGTTATCCACGCATTGAGTAATTGAGCATAAGGACGCAGTTTTGCAAGTTGGCGATCGCACCATTCTTGATTAAATACTTCCTTATATATGCGGTTATAAATTCGCAGTTTACCATCGCGCTTCACTACCAATCCTGTCAACCGCAGTTCAGTTTGTTCGGCACTGTCATCGGCTATTATTTCTTCTTGCTGCAAAATTTGCTGACACAATCCTAATAACCTGCCGCTACGCTGTTCACTACTGTGGAGTATCCTATTTATAATTGTTTTCAAATGCTCTGGTTCATCCTGGGTTTGCCAATTTTCAATAATGCGCTTTCTGACTAAATCAGCAATTAGCAATTTACTATCATTAATCACCAATTCGGATTTCCCAGTCTTGACTAACTTACAAACTTTTTGTGTTAAAAAAGGCTGTCCTCCTGTCCAATACAGCACTGCTTCCATCAAAGTTTGCGGATGTCCTACCGTCGCTAATCCCTGCGCTAACGGTTGGGCTTCCTGAAGCTGAAAACCAGTTAAATCAATTGCCCGACCAATATTAAAAGGTGTCCGTCTTTTATCTTGAATCAAATCTGAAGGTGTAGACACTCCCAATATTGCGAAGGTGAGACGACGATAAGCGGGGTTGTCTGCTCGACGGTTGTAGCAGTCGCGGATTACCGCAAAAAAATCATCAGGATTAAATCCAAGGCTGAGAATACTATCAATTTCGTCAATAAAAATAACAATATTTGCCAAAACTAACTTTAGCAATACTTCATCAATAAACTTATTTAATCTTTGAACTGATGATAATAAATTGTTTTCATTCCACCATGTATCTAAATCAAAAGTGGTGTAAAGATAGAAGCTGCCAATTAGTGTATCGATTACGCCAGCATACCACTGTTCTGGTGTAATATCTGCCGTACCAATTGAGGTAATATCAATTACCGCACAAGCAATGTCTTCTTGTTGCAACTGTTGCATTATCTGCACGCGCAAGCTAGATTTACCCATTTGCCGGGAGTTGAGAACATAACAAAACTCTCCCGCTTTCAGGTGCTTGTAGAGGTCTTCATCAGCTTGTCGTCGAACGTAGGTGAGAGATTCAATTGGTAAACTACCCCCAACTTGATATTCATAAGTTGAAGCTGATTCTCGCGTCATCTGTTTTCCCCAAGGCAGAAATGAAAATTTTTCGGAATTTTCTCAACCACCATTCAATTGATAATCTTAATTTAGGGTATTTTCAGACACGCTAATGTTAATTTTTACTTAAACAATATCACTGAAAAAGCAGTCATTTAATAAACTTTATTTGACGTATTGTTAACAAAGTGCATAATTTTGAATAGTAAATCCCATGCCAAAAACCCAATTAAAAAGCGATCAACACCCTAGAAGGGTGTCGCTATACTAACAAAGCCTGCCGACCCAGGCTATGGAAATTTTAGCCCACGCAGGTGGGCTTTGTTTGTGTAGCCCCAGCATTCCATGCTGAGGGCGTATATTTGCGATCGCTCAGATTAAAATTAAGGAAAGTTCACGCTTGTTTTCACCTTATTATGCAAACACCACAAACAGCGGTAAAAAGTAATGCAACTTTATGAAACTGACTTCTACGCTTGGACTCAAAAACAGGCTAACTTGCTTCGTCATCAGCAATGGAATCAACTTGACTTATCGAATTTAATCGACGAAATTGAATCTTTGGGTAAACAGCAACGTGCTGAACTGCGAAATCGTTGGAGTGTCTTAATTGCACATTTACTAAAATGGGAATATCAGCCCGAAAAACGAAGTCGTAGTTGGTTAAATACGATTCGCATACAGCGTATAGATACGTTGGAATTACTTGCAGAAAATCCTAGTCTTAAACCTTACTTGCAAGAAGTTCTCCAAAAAGCTTATATCAAAGCAATTTTACTAGCTTCTGGAGAAACAAATCTACCTATGAAAACATTTCCGCAAGATTGTCCGTACACAGTGGAGGATATGTTAAGCGATCGCTTTTTTCCAGGTACAAGAGCCACAGATGAGATAATGGAATAATGCCAATCGCATGACTGCATTATTGATATGAGAGAAAATTTATGAATACATCACAAGACCCACGACAATTTGCACCAGCAACCGAACGCAACCGTGAAGCCATCCTAGAAATACTTTTACAAGTTCTACCTGCAAGTGGCACTATTTTGGAAATAGCCAGCGGTACTGGGGAACATGCTGTATATTTTGCCCCACACCTCAAACCTCGTAAATGGCTACCAACAGATCCTAATCCGCGATCGCGAGCCAGTATTGCTGCCTGGATAGCACATTCACCATCTGATAATCTTTATCCACCCATAGATTTAGATGCGAGTACATCAGTTTGGACTATACCAGATACCACGTCAATTACAGCCATAGTCAACATCAATATGATTCACATTTCTGCTTGGGGAGCGTGCTTGGGATTAATGGCTCTTAGCGATCGCATCCTACCACCAGGCGGCATCCTTTATTTATATGGTCCCTTCAAACAAAACGGAGAACATACTTCACCAAGTAATGCAGCTTTTGACAGTTCTTTACGCTCACAAAATCCCAACTGGGGTGTGCGTGATTTAGATGACGTTGTAGAAGCGGCAAAAGCACGAAATCTTAACTTGATAAATACTTACCAAATGCCAGCAAATAATCTATCGGTAATCTTTCAACATGTTGAATAATGGAGGTTAGCGGACTCGAACCGCTGACATCCTGCTTGCAAAGCAGGCGCTCTACCAACTGAGCTAAACCCCCATAAAATGAAAAAAGCAGGTAATTTAAACTGCTGTGGTCATTTTAACATATATTGTTTTTTTACAAAAGGGGGGCAAAAGAAATGATATTAGTTGTAACATTCTATAAATTTGTCAGCTTGCCAGATTTTGCCGAAAAACAACCCATTCTGCTGTCTTACTGTCAATCACAAGAAGTTAAGGGAACGATTCTGCTAGCAAAAGAAGGCATTAACGGTACAATTGCAGGTTGTCGTCACAGCGTTCAGTCAGTTTTATCTTTTCTGCGTTGCGATCGCCGTTTGGCAGACTTAGAACATAAAGAATCTTATACTGACACATCGCCATTTGAGCGAATGAAAGTCCGCTTCAGGCAAGAAATTGTCACTTTGGGTTTGCCAGAAGTTGACCCAAATTACCAAGTCGGCACTTATATTAGTCCTCAGGATTGGAATGACCTAATTAGCGATCCAGAAGTCACCGTGATTGATACTCGCAACGATTATGAAGTAGATATTGGTACTTTCCAAAGAGCGCAAAACCCGCAAACTGAAAGATTCCGGCAATTTCCCGATTATGTTCACCAGCACCTCGACCCCTCTAAACACAAAAAGGTAGCACTATTTTGTACTGGGGGCATTCGTTGCGAAAAAGCTTCTTCTTTCTTGCTTGCTCAAGGCTTTGAGCAAGTATATCATCTTAAAGGTGGCATTCTCAAGTATTTAGAAGAAGTTCCCACAGAAGAAAGCTTGTGGGAAGGGGAATGTTTTGTCTTTGATGAACGAGTTGCGGTTTCTCACGGGTTGGAGGAAGGGACTTATGAGAAGTGTGTCAGTTGTGGACATCCAATTAGGAGCGAAGATAAAGCTTCTCCAAAATATGAATTAGGCATTTCTTGCCCACACTGTTTTGATAGCCTCACTGAGGATAAAAGATTACGGATGCAGCAGAAGCAGCAACAGTTAGAATTAGCTAAGAAGAGGAATGAGGAAGCTTTAGAGCCAAAGTCAAACCATCAGCGATCGGCACTAGACTAAGAGTAATTCGCGAGTCTTGATGTAGCTTTTGATTAAGGGCGCGAATCGTCTTAGTTCCGTTGTCTTGCACTTGGGGATCGGCGACACGCCCTGACCGTAACACATTATCGATCGCAATCAATCCACCGGGACGCACTAATTGTAATGCTCGTTCATAATAGCCGTCATAGCTGCTTTTGTCGGCATCGATGAAAGCAAAATCAAAGGTTTCCGCTTCTTGATTTGCCAGCAATCGATCTAAAGTATCCATTGCTGGAGCGATGTGCAAGTCAATTTTATCTGCCACACCTGCTTGCTGCCAATAACGGCGTGCGATCGCAGTATACTCTTCACTGACATCACAAGCGACAACTTTACCGGATGGTGGTAACGCCAATGCAACTATCAGCGAACTATAACCTGTAAATACCCCTACCTCTAAAGTCTTCTTTGCACCCATCAACTGCACCAACAACGCCATAAATTGTCCCTGTTCGGGAGAAATTTGCATTTGTGAAAGTGGATGTTGGTCTGTTTCTTGCCGTAATTGCTGTAAAATTTCTGGCTCTCGCAGAGATACTGACAGCAAGTAGTCATAAATATGTTGTTCTAGTCCGAGAGTTTGTTTTGTCATGTTTATGCGATCTGCCTTTGGCAGCAACGTTTCGTTATCGCGCTTTTTCTTACACTTTACAGAATTAGCACATTAGTTTCCTTTTGGCGAATGGCGACGACAAGACCGACCAATTCCCAGCGAATTAAGAAACCCTAACTATTATCATCGCCTATCATCGCCGAGGTGAAATTAAAAATTGGGATGGTTATCCAGAAACTCAGCATGGCGATTTCTTCTCCCTCAAAGACTTTAATAATGATGACAATCCCGATGGTTTGAAACTTCTGGATGTTCTCATCAAAGCTCATTGTTATTGGATGCGCGAAGCTGATATTGATGGGTTTCGCATAATCCTCGCGAATTATTTTCCCTCTCTTCCCTCTTTATGCAAAATTGGGATGCTCCCCGCACGAACAAGCACTTAATCGGGTTGAAATGACCGAAAATAATTAAACAGTGCTAGTTAAACCTTGAGGAGTAAATTTATAATGTCCCGTTTGCTAACAGCGATCGCCCTTGCAATATTCCTGACCCTGACTGGTAGTTTAATGCTTCCTAGTGCTGCTTGGGCTTCCACTTCTGGGTTGGGAGTAAGTAACGGTCATCTTACGGATTGTCCAGCTTCCCAAAACTGCGTTGTAAGTCTTGGTGCTGATGCCAAACATGCTATTGACCCGATTGCTTATCATGTAGACCGAAATAAAGCAAGAGAAACCTTACTCAAAGTGCTTACCGTTGTTCCGCGCACATCCGTTATAGAGCAAACGGATAATTACATCCATGCTACGAGCAAAAGCCGCATCTTCAAATTTGTGGATGACGTAGAGTTTTATTTCCCTCCCAACGAAAACGTAATTCACCTGCGCTCGGCATCTCGCGTAGGAGAAAGTGACCTTGGTGTTAACCGCAGACGTGTGGAGCAAATTCGTCTGGCTTTGCGCGATTTAAACATTTGATTTTCCGGTTGAGCCTCTTAACGGTGCTAGTCAGGGTCGTATCAACAAGCAGTTTTGTATAAATCACTCTTTTAGGGAGATCCAAAAAATAAAATGTCCCACCGTGTATTGAAATGGTTGGTTGGGTACCCTTGCATCTGGCTTTTACAGTGGGACATTTTATTACTTGTAAGTGTCTTATGGCTGCGTTTCTTGGAACGCAATTACAGGTGAGTGTTCGCTATTAACAAACATTATTGCAACAGACACAGTTTAATGGTTCAACATATGTAATAGACACTAAGAGTTAATAGACATGGCAGAAAATAACCAACTCGATATACGCAATATTAGTCCTAAAGTGAGACAGTTGATTAAAATGTACGCCCATGTTAATAACTGTAACCAGTCTGAGATGTTGGAGCGCATAGTTCTGGAGTGGAACGCCCAACAAAGCGGCAGCGAACGACCCTCAGGAGACGAAGATGAATAACTTTTTTGTCCAAGTCCTTGGTGTATGTGTTAAGGACGACAAATAAGAGCGTTATTTGACACCCTATTAAGCAAGGATAATATAGAAGGCGATCGCCGCAAGCTGTCCTAGGCAAACGCTTTGAAAAGGCACAAGTACGGGGAGCATCCCAATTTTGTATAAAGACGCAAGAGAAAGATAATTCGCGATCAATCATCGCGAATTATCTTTCTTCTTTTATTTTTTCCAAATTGGGATGCTCCCCGGTGAACTAGCAGTTTCTCGCTTTTGTTCAGAAATTCGCGAATATGCTTACCGATTGAGTAAACGCTAAACTTAATTTAGAACCAATGCAATTTCTCATTTTGCAATAACTTAGTCAGGAATGCGCGTACTCATCTTATAACAAAAGCACTAAAGTCCTTACTACGTAGCTTTACAGAAAAGCTGTAATAACTTCCGTAATAACTCTTACTTTTTCTCCAAACTAGACTCTGACATTCATCATACATTCATTATTTATTTAACTTAACTTACTTCTTTGATTATTTCTTAAGGATATAAAAGTAATGTAATATTTGGCAATCAAAAAATGTTATTTAAAAAGAGTATGTTTTGCCTTTTAACCACAGCAACAATGTTAACTATATCAACTATAGCAATGGCTGATTCATTAATTAGTAACGGTGGAGGTGGTGATTATAGATATCAACTTTGGCGAAGTACTGATAACACTCAATATTACATCAAAATCTGGAGTCGTAAATCAGATCCAAATAGCGCACCTTCATATATTAGCCGTAGTCATCCATCTAGTCGTGAAGCATTAGATGATTTTGATTGTAATTATGCCCACAAGTCCTTACCATCTTGTCCGCGATAACAAAACTTAAATATATTAAAAGACAATATCCCCGACTTATTTAATAAGTCGGGGATATTAAACTTAAAGCCACATAGATGTCATAATTTTACATCTACCTAAGTATATATTTATAAAATTAATTTTAATAAAAAACCGTTTAGAAATCGATACATATTATTGCGTATGGCAAAAAAGCATTATTTGTATGTAATTTCGTCAGAAGTTTGCCAGTATTTTGATGATTAAGAGATATTTTTATCTGGAGTTACGTCTCATAACTTTCTAGAATAAGTAAAATAACATACAAAACATTCGTCACTTTGGGGGTACGATGAGCCGTCCAATAATTCTTGGCATCGTTGGTGATAGTGCCGCAGGTAAGACAACACTGACTAAAGGAATAGCTCAGGTACTAGGAACCGAGAATGTCACGATCATCTGTACAGATGATTACCACCGTTACGATCGCACGCAACGATCTGAACTCGGTATCACAGCGCTGCACCCTGACTGCAACTATCTTGATATAATGCAACATCACCTGTCTCAGCTAAGAACAGGACAGCCAATCCTCAAGCCAATTTACAGCCACAAAACCGGCACCTTTGAAGCACCAATATATATCAAACCTGCTAAATTCGTGATTATTGAAGGATTGCTTGGTTATTCAACTCGTGGCGCCCGCGAATGCTATGATGTAAAAGTTTACTTAGCACCTCCAGAATCGCTACGCGCTCAGTGGAAAGTCAAGCGGGATACGCAAAAGCGCGGCTATACTGAAGAACAAGTGCTGGCAGAATTAGAAAAGCGCGAACCAGATTCAGAACAGTTTATTCGTCCCCAGCGGCAATGGTCTGATATAGTAGTAAGCTTTTATCAGCCGAGTGAAGATGAAGAACACAGCAATGGAAACTTAAATGTGCGCTTGGTATTGCGTCCAACAATTCCCCATCCGGATTTTACTGAGATTGTCAAATCCACAAATGGTAATTCTAACTCAGCGATTCGTTTGGGATTAGATCGAGATATGGGTAAACCTGTAGATGTTTTAGAAGTTGATGGTCGTGCAACTTTGGAACAAGTTAATAAATTAGAGCAGCTTATTTGTTCTGATATGCCTCACTTAAAAAATATATGCGATCGCGAAAGCAATCCAGAGTTGGGTAAAATAGCCGGCACAACTGGGGAAACACTCCAAAGTTACCCGCTTGCTCTCACGCAGTTGCTGATTACTTACCATATGCTCAAAGCAACCCAAATTCACCAGTAATCGACGCTTCTATATGAAGCTAATATTTCGATAACCAGAGAAAATTGACCAAAATTAAAGATTTTGTCAAATTAAAAAGGTTTGGAGAGTAAACAAGAGATAACTAGAGATAGGTTCATCTATCTCCAGTATATTCTCAATATGACCTACTGCCTCAGAGTTGCCGATATACCAACCAGTGAGCGTCCACGAGAGCGGTTGATGACACATGGAGCGAAAATTTTAGCCACAGCTGAGTTGATCGCAATTTTACTAGGCACTGGTCAAGGACCGGGAAAACTATCAGCGATCGGTTTGGGGCAATATATTCTACACGAATTGGCAAAATGCGATCGCGACCCTTTAGCAGTATTGCGAGACGTTACCCCTGCCGAGTTAATGCTAATTCCGGGTATTGGTCCTGCGAAGGCAACAACCATTTTAGCAGCAGTTGAATTGGGTAAACGAGCTTTTCAATCTCGCCCTTTAGACCGTACACCAATTGAGAGTCCAGTTGCGGCAGCAGCAGCTTTGAGTCAAGATTTAATGTGGCAAACTCAAGAACGTTTTGCTGTAGTTTTATTAGACGTGAAAAATTGCTTGCTAGGGACACAAGTAATTACCATAGGCACCGCTACAGAAACCCTAGCACCCCCCCGCGAGATTTTCCGCGAAGTCATTCGTCATGGTGCAACACGGGTGATAGTAGCCCACAACCACCCCTCTGGTAATATCGAACCCAGTGAGGCTGATATCGACTTGACACGGCAATTATTAGCCGGAGCGCAGTTTTTGGGTATTCCCCTGTTAGATCATCTCATATTAGGCGATGGTAATCACCAAAGTCTGCGAGAAATTACAGCTTTGTGGGATGAGTATCCGCAGGGTGATTGATATGCGATCGCGCTAGATAAGTAGTCCAACTAAATTAAAAGTAAAACCACTCATTGTAGGGTGTCGTACTCTCGCACTTTGCACCCTACATCATAAATTTTTCCTTTTACTTTCCTGCTATCGCTAAGCGTATAGGGGACAATATAGCTGTTATCAATTGAGTTACAAATTATTGTACAGGCATAAAATATTATGCCTGTATCGTTTATTTTTGCATATTTAATCAATGGTTACCATTTTTATCCTTAAAGTGCATAATTTGATTTGATTTATATCTATATCTGTATAAGAATGCATTTTAGTTAGCTTTGCGGAATCTCCCCAAAGAATACAGTTCCTCACTAAATGCAACAAAACTCAACATCTCAAAGGAGAAAAAACATGTCTAAGAATACAAATGATTTGCTGGTCAATGATTTAGACAAAGCAGGATTATCTAGCAATGAAAAGAAATCTTTGCTTCAAAGTTATTTACAAAATCCCTTTTCCGTTGCATGGTCAAAGTTGGCTAATTTGATTGAAGCTACCCTAGCCAACAAGCCAGAAACATCAGAAAATACTCAACCAGAGCAACACGAACCAAACTCAATCCGAATGCACCAGTTCTATTCTCGCTTCACAGATCGGGTTGATCCTTCGCTCTACTACACCATATTCTCTCCCTACGACAGGTTTTAAAAGACACAAGAAGCAAGGGGAAGCCTTCCTAAGTACCGTCGCTTCCCCTGTTATTTGTTGTTATTCGCACTCTAAATATGTTAAAATAATAAGCCTTGGGCGATTGGCACAGGGGTAGCGCACATCCTTCACACGGATGGGGTCACTGGTTCAAATCCAGTATCGCCCATTTTATTGTTGATATTACATATTTAAAAAACAGCTAATAACTAGTTCGCTGTTTTTTACTAAGGTGCATTACAAATAGCGTTAACACACCCTACGAAATTTGCAATTTATTAAATCTACGATTTTAAATATCTTCAACTTCAAGTTGAGCCATCGTTACCGCATCAAAAGCGAACGCTAAAACTAATGGCATTGGGCATTTTAACAAATAGCTAGAAACTACCGCAGCGATTGTTGTCACTACTGCTGAAATCGACAACCATCTTTCCTCGCAGGTTAATCCCTTATTCGCTTTAATCACGTTTAAAACTTTGGGGGGAATTGGTTCCGGCATAACCGCTGTTGGTGGAAAAGCCCAGAAATTATTACGTCGCTCAACAAATAAATCTGTCCAGCCATTTTCTTGACACCATTCTTCGATCCATTCAATTGAGTAATGTTTCATAATCAAAGTTGGGAATTTTGACGAATTGTAAATTTCTGTAGAAGTTAAATATTAGTAACCTGAGTGTTTCTACTTTGGACACCAATCGCCTTATCAGTTAACGATTGTTCTTTAATAGTTAAGCTTTGTTAAGCAAATGAAACATTTCTTATATAACAGTCAAACTATGCTTTTCTTAATTACAAGACTAACAGTAATTTATAGCCTTTTGGCGTTAAAAGATAATAAACTTTACTTAATTAATAATTGTAAATATGAGTGTGAGTAATTGCTTAGATACTCATTTGATATCAAGGATAACTAGCTTTTCAAAGATATTTATAAATAAAGAATTGTAAATAAATCAGTGAGGGCTTACCTTTGTTAGGAAAATCTCTAACCCTCTGCTAGCAAGGCTTACATCATAAAATATTGGCGTTTTTATAACAAAGCTGTGTAAAAGCTTGCGCTTGTCTAATTGTGCTGCACATGAACAATATTTATTTAGGAAACACTTGATTATTATGATGAGTATTTGGTAATAACTTCCGCGCATCATATTTACCGCTATCAACCTTAACAAACTCTTACCCATCGCCTTTATCACCGCCAAAAGCTAGAAGTTAACCAAGAAAAGACCAAGGACTTGCGGTAAGCTAAACTTGAAGCGTTGCGGATAACGCGATTGAACACACAACCAGCAACCGAATATGTTTTGGCGGCAAAAATTGGCGTTAATTATCTCGATAATTGTATTTTGCTTAAACTGGGCAACACCAGCATTTGCAGACTGGACTCATCCATTGTCATTTAGCAATGCACAATTGACAAAACGGGATTTTTCAGGGCAAAGTTTGCAAGCGGCTGAATTTTCTAACGCCAATATGGAATTAACTAACTTTAGTGGTGCTGACTTGCGGGGTGCGGTAATGAGTGCTAGCACCATGACACAAGCGAATCTGCATAAAGCAGACTTAAGCAATGCACTCGTCGATCAGGTAAACTTAACTGGGGCTGATTTGAGCGATGCCAACTTCACAGAAGCTCTTTTGCTTCGCGCTGTTTTTACCAATGTAGATATCAAAGGTGCAGATTTCAGCGATGCGATTTTGGATAAAGTGCAAATCAAAGAACTCTGTGCAAAAGCCAGCGGTGTAAATTCTCAAACTGGCATACAAACTCGTGATTCTCTAGGATGTCAATGAAGCGTGTTGGTGTGATTGGTGGTGGACAACTTGCCTGGATGATGGGAGAAGCCGCACAAAAGTTAGGATTAGAATTGGTGGTGCAAACTCCTAGCAGAGAAGATCCGGCTTTCGCGATCGCATCTGATACAGTTTTGGCTCAGGTTGATGATGCCACAGCTACGGCTGTTTTAGCTAGTAAATGCGATGTCATCACCTTTGAAAACGAATTTGTTAACTTAGACGCTTTATCAATCCTGGCACATCAAGGCGTTTGCTTCCGTCCCTCAATAGAAGCCTTAACGCCGCTTTTAGATAAATATCATCAACGCTGCTATTTACGGGACTTGGGTTTACCCGTTCCTGAATTTTTCGCCATCGAGCCTCAAGATAACGAAAAAATCGCATCTAAGTTAGGTTTTCCCTTAGTTCTCAAATCCCGTCGTCACGGTTATGACGGTCAAGGTACTTTCATCATCAAGGATTTGGCAGAATTACAGCCCAAGCTAGATTATAATATCACTGAAAGTGCATTTTTGATAGAAGAATTTGTCCCTTTTCAACGAGAACTAGCAATAATTGCGGCGCGTTCAGTCGATGGGGAGGTTGTAACCTATCCAGTGGTGGAAACTCAGCAAGAAGAAGAAGTATGTCGGCGGGTAATTGCACCGGCGGAGATTACGCCCAAACAAGCAGCAGAAATAGAAGCGATCGCTCACACTATATTAAATAGCCTGCAAGTAGTAGGCGTTTTTGGGATTGAGCTATTTCTCACCGCTGATGGGAAAGTGTTGGTAAATGAAATTGCCCCAAGAACGCACAATTCTGGGCATTTTTCCCTTGATGCTTGCGAAATCTCGCAATTTGAGCAGCATTTGAGAGGGGTGTGTGGTTTAACTTTGGGTAATCCCGCTTTGCGCTGCGCTGCTGCTGTGATGGTTAACCTTTTGGGATATGAAAATTCTCAAAGCGATTACGAAGAAAAGCGATCGCACTTGTTGCAGATTCCCCAAGCCCACTTGCACTGGTATGGTAAAACTGAATCGCGTTTGGGGCGCAAATTAGGACACGTCACCGTTTTGCTCGACAATCAAAATCAGGCGATGGATGTCGCTCGCACCATAGAATCTATCTGGTATCCGAATACCCCCATACCCCCGCACCCATAGGCTTCACTGCCAGAATGAAACAGGAAGCAATCCCGGCAGTGTCTAACAAAGTTTAACTTTGTCTAACTTTGTCCAAGTGTTGTAGAACGGTTTATTTTCCAGATTAAACACACAATATCTTTTTGATAGTTATAATGGGTGAAGTTCCACTACGACGTTGGTGACTGCCATCAAGTTTTTTGATCTATGCCTTTAAAGAAAAGGGAGTCAACTGTTCTCGTGGCAGTAAACTGGGCAACGACCCGGAAACTTTAAACGAGGAATTCGGTTCCCACCTGGATAAACCCAGGTCATAAACTTAGGTAAAACGGCGTCGCGGTGAACTTAAAATTTTTAGCTCCCAGAGTCAGCAAAGACTCTGGGAGCTTTAACTATATAAATTAGTTATCAATGAATTAATCAAAAATTATATCAAAAGACAGCAAAAGAAGCTATTCCAAGCATTTGGGCTGCATTCAGGCTGCAAATTGCCTATCTATATAAGTTATGAAATAGTGATTTTATCTATTGCCAAAAAATCTGTATAAATTGCTTCTAATTTAGATGTCAAGAAACGTTAAAATAACCAAAACTGCGTTAAATTTTGGTGAAAGCAGCAAAAATTGTCACAACAGCTAATTAATACGGTGTTTCCAGCCTCAGTTTTTCAACTAGACAATGGTGTAACCTTTATTCATCAAGAAATTGCCACCACCCCTGTAGTAGTGGCTGATGTTTGGGTGCGTGCTGGTGCAATAAGAGAGCCAAAACCGTGGTTCGGGATGGCGCACTTTTTAGAACATATGATTTTTAAAGGTACTGCGACCCTAGCACCCGGAGTCTTTGACCACAATATTGAAAACAGAGGGGGCGTGACTAATGCGGCTACCAGTTATGATTATGCTCATTACACTCTGACCACAGCTGCTAGTTATCTAGAAGATACTTTGCCTGATTTAGGGGAACTGTTGCTTAATGCTGCAATTCCCGAAGAAGAATTTGAGCGGGAACGGGATGTAGTATTAGAGGAAATTCGTCAAGCACAAGACGATCCCGATTGGCTGGGATTTCAAGCTTTGATTCAAAGCGTATACCCGGAGCATCCCTACGGACGTTCGGTGCTGGGTACTGAGCAAGAATTGATGCAGCAATCAGCAGAAGCAATGCGCTGTTTTCATCACGCTTACTATCAACCAGAAAATATGACGGTGGTGGTAGTGGGGGGAATTGGAGAAAAACCAGCTTTAGAATTAGTAAATCGCACTTTTGAAAATTTTGGCGATCGCACTGATTGTCCGCAGTTTGAGTCAGTAGTCCAACCAGCGATTAGCGGCATTCTTCGTCAAGAACTACATTTACCACGTTTAGAGCAAGCGCGGTTAACGATGGCATGGACTGCACCAGGAGTCGAAAAACTCCGCAGCGCCTACGGTTTAGATTTATTATCAGTATTACTAGCAGAAGGACGCACTTCGCGGTTAGTTCGCGATTTACGAGAAGAACTGCAATTAGTGCAGGGAATTTGCGCTAATTTGTCTCTGCAACGAGATTCGAGTTTATTTACAATTAACGCTTGGTTAGAGCCAGAAGAACTAGAAAAAGTTGAAGCTTTAATTTGCGCTCACCTGGAAGATTTGCAGAATGTGGAAATTAGCGATGCTGAATTGGCACGTACCCGCAGACTGCTATGTAATGAATATGCCTTTTCTACCGAAACCCCAAATCAACTCACCGGGCTTTATGGTTACTATAACACCATCGCCCAAGCTGAATTGTCCGTTACCTATCCCCAGCAGATTCAGTCATTTGATGCCCAAGAACTGCAACAATTAGCTAAAGATTATCTTTCCCCGCACGATTATGCAGTTACGGTTCTCAAACCTTGTTAGTCAGGAGTCAGGAGGCAGGGAGTCAGGAGTCAGGGAGTCAGGAGTCAGGAAGCACGGAGTTATGACTTATGAATTTTAGCTTTTCACTTTGTGCCTTTGGTAGAGATGTTCCGATGTAACGTCTCTACCGCACCTCCTAACTTCTGACTTCTAACTTCTGACTCCTACTCCTGACTTCTAACTCCTGACTCCTGACTCTTGACTTTTGACTAATGACTCAAACTCTAAAATCTTCTATTTCTCACTCCCCGATCGCTCGCACTGTCTTAAGCAATGGCATCGTATTATTAGTAGCAGAAAATCCCGCTGCTGATATCATTGCAGCGCGGATTTTTATTCGTGCTGGTAGTTGTAACGAAAATCCCAAGCAGTCTGGATTAGCACATTTGTTATCTACAGTCTTGACAAAAGGATGCGATGGTCTTTCTAGCTTGCAAATCGCCGAACATGTAGAATCTATGGGCGCGGGTTTGAGTGCAGATAGTGCCGCCGATTATTTTTTGGTATCATTGAAGACTGTTGCCGCAGATTTTGGGGATATTTTGGGATTGGCGGGGCGAATTATGCGATCGCCTACTTTTCCCGAAGTTGAAGTAGAATTAGAACGCCGTTTGGCTTTACAAGATATTCGCTCTCAAAAAGAGCAACCATTTACCATCGCCTTTGACCAATTGCGCCAGGTTATGTATCAAAATCATCCCTATGCTATGTCGGTGCTGGGAGATGAAACAACTATGGGCAGTTTGACTCGCGCCGATTTAGTCAAGTATCATCAGACATATTTTCGTCCAGATAATGTAGTAATTAGTATTGCCGGTCGAGTCACACTTGAAGATGCAGTTACTTTAGTAGAAAATATATTTGGTGATTGGCAAGCTCCAGCCGAACTACTGCCAAGAGTACATTTTCCCGATATTAAGGTTGAACCACAGCAAAGACTCAAAGTGCAACAAACACAGCAATCAGTCATCATGCTGGGTTATCTCGGACCATCAGTGCGGGTTGCTGATTATGCTCCATTAAAGTTGTTATCTACCTATTTGGGAAATGGGCTTTCTAGTCGCTTGTTTGTGGAATTGCGCGAAAAGCGGGGTTTAGCTTACGATGTCTCTGCATTTTTTCCCACAAGGCTGCATCCCGCTTCATTTGTAGTTTATATGGGAACCGCGCCGGAAAATACCAGCATCGCTTTAACTGGACTGCGGACAGAAGTAGATTTACTCTCAAGCAGTCAACTAGAAGAAAGCGCACTTCAAGCCGCGAAAAATAAGATATTAGGGCAGTATGCTTTAGGTAAACAAAGTAATGGTCAAATTGCTCAAGTATACGGCTGGTATGAAATTTTGGGGTTAGGAATTGATTTTGATTTATTGTTTCAGGAGTTAATTGCTGGTGTAACTGTTAAAGATGCGATCGCAGCAGCTAACCAATATTTACGGGAACCTTATTTATCCTTAGTCGGTCAACAGGAAGCTATTAATAGTGCAATAAACTAGCTTTGTTGTAAAGCCAAGGCGCTGTACTATTAGCATCAGAATCAACCGGGGGTAAATTCCATGAAAGGCAGCCAGACAGGAAGTAGATATAACTACTTACAGACATCAATGGCATCTCGTTTTTTTTCTGCCAGCAAGTTTTATTTGTTACCTCTCTGCTTTACTACACCTGTGCTAATTGGCTCAACAGCCCTAGTATCATTTGCAGCACCACCAGAAATTGCCCAAGTAGTTGTCGGAGGTAGCGTCAATCGTCCTACCCTAAAACTTGGTAGTCAAGGAGAGCGCGTCTCTGAACTACAAGGAGCGTTGAAACTTTTGGGCTATTATGCAGGCGCAGTTGATGGTAACTTTAAGGAAACGACGGCAACCGCTGTTTCTCAATTTAAACAAGCAGCTGGCTTGGCTCCAGATGGCATTGTTGATGGTAATACTTGGGCTAGACTTTTCCCAGGTGAAGGAACGGTAGCTTCTTCCCCTACTTCACCTAACCCCGCATCCAAGTTTCCCATTCCCAACCAGACTCCAAATGGTGTCACGGGTAATGCTACTCCTGACCCAAAACCGTCTAGCCCAAGAGCGACAACAAGCAGTTCACAAACAACCGTTAGACAATCATCACCCAGCGATGATACCTCAACCAGTAGTTCTGAGCAAACTATTCGTACTACCTCAACCAATGGTGCGGGACAAACTTCTCGTTCTGAGCAAACTGTTCGTACTACTTCAACCGCTGGTTCTGGGGAAACTGTTCGCACTCGTCAAACTCCTCGAAGTCAAACTAGCAGTTCTGGGGAAACTGTTCGCACTCGTCAAACTCCTCGAAACCAAACTGCTAGTTCTTCTGAAACTGTTCGCACTCCTCGAACTAGCAGTTCTGGACAAACTCCTCGCACTCGTCAAACTAGCAGTTCTGGACAAACTACTCGCACTCGTCAAACTACTAGTTCTGGGGAAACTGTTCGCACTCGTCAAACTACTAGTTCTGGACAAAGTACTCGACAAACTCCTGCTATTCAATACACCGCAGGGGGAATGCCGATTTTGCGGATAGGAATGCGTGGTTCTGAAGTTGTTAAACTGCAAGAAAGACTGAAAAGGCTTGGTTTTTTGGATGGTGATGCAGATGGAGATTTTGGGGCATCTACTGAAGCTGCGGTGAAAGCTGCACAACAACGCTATGGTTTAGAGCCTGATGGTGTCGCTGGTGGTGCTACTTGGGATGTTCTCACACGGCGTCGCAGTCAACGTTAGATTACCTCTTGCGACTGATGTAAGACAAAAAGAGAATTTTACATAACGATTATTTATTAACTGTAATGAGTCGATTTTCTCAACTTAAGTTTTCAGTAGGAGAAAATCGACTCATTACATTATCAAAGAGGGGGAAAGGGTAAAGGAAAAAAGGGTAAATAAAGAACTTTAACTGGTAAATTCGTAGTGAGGACTGAAGTCCTCATCTTATAAAGTGTAATAAATTTATGCCACACTTCTTGTTAACTTGGTTAGGTACTGCGATCGCATTGCTGATTACGGCTCATTTCGTTCCTGGCTTTATTGTCAAGACTTTTGTCACAGCGCTTGTTGCTGCCATTGTTCTAGGGCTAGTTAATGCGATCGTTCGACCGATTTTAAGTCTTTTAACTTTGCCAATCAATCTAATTACTTTTGGGTTGTTTACATTTGTGATCAACGCCTTTACACTTTGGCTAGCAAGTGCGCTTACTCCTGGTTATGGTTTTGAAATTCGCGGTATCTTACCTGCTTTGTTGGGTTCAATTGTTTTAGCGATCGTTTCTACCATAATTAGTTACTTACTCCGAGTAATTGACTAGAAAAAGGTAACAAAAGATAGTTTATCTTTTTCAACCAGAATCCAAGCAGCTTTATAATATTCCTGTTTTTTAGAAATCATATCATGTCCCTAACCGTCGTAGAGACGTTCCGGCGGAACGTCTCTACAAATAATATGTGTCCCAGCGGCGGATATGATATCAAATGTATTCTTTTTCCGCTTGGGCAACGGCTATTGTTACCGCTCCTTGTAAAGTAGAGCGGGAGAGATTTTTATGATTGGAGGTTGATTTAAATATTTGTTTCGCAATCAGCAGAGTTTGACACTTAGCTGCTAACAATGCTGCGGCTTCAGCTACGCTAGGAGTTCCGGTCTTTAACGCAACAACTGGGGAAGAGGTGGGAACATCAACAGAAGCCAGAACATCTGCGGGAAAGGTTTTCAAAGGCAAATTGCGTTGATGACAAAGTTCTAGCAAACCGACTTCATCCGCTTTAATGT